>CACYCC010000226.1 GCA_902772805.1 uncultured Lachnospiraceae bacterium
AAGGTTAAGCATTACGATAACGAAGTATGTGGGTAAGATACTCGGGATCGTGATATTGCGGATGATCTGCATACGGTTCGCACCGTCCACCTTGGCCGCTTCCATCATTTGTTCGTCTATACCCGTGATCGCGGCTATGTACATTATCGCGGCCCATCCGGCATTTTTCCAAGTCAGCCACAGCCATTGTTTAAAATATATGTGACTCGCAGACTTAAGGAAATCTATCGGTTTATCGATAACATGGAGGTTTAACAGGATAGAGTTAACAACACCCGTACTGTTAAGAACCGAGTATGCTATCGAGAATACGAGTACCCAGCTTATGAAATTGGGGATCGTGGTAACGGTCTGTACGAATTTCTTGAAGGGAACACATTTGATCTCATTAAGAAATACCGCAAACATCATGGGGAACCATGAAAACAGAAGACTCAGTCCGCTGATGGCAAAAGTGTTTCTTAAAACTCCCAGTATCTGTTTAACCTTAACGGGATTTTCAACCATCTGCTTGAACCACTTAAGTCCCACGAACTTATCGGGAGTAAGTGCCTGCGGCGGTTTATAATCATAGAATGCATATACCCAGCCGTAAAGCGGATAATAGCACACGACAGCGATCAAAATGATAAATGGAAGCACCAGGAGAAATTCTTTGAAGCCCTGGCGCTGCTTCCGGGTCTTAAACATACCGACACCTCATTGAACCAAATTATGTAAATCGATTTAATAAATCGTTTTATTAAATCGTTTTACTAAAATATACGCTCATAGCTTTTTTGAGTCAATGGGTTTTGGGTAAATTGCATACGTTTTGTAATTATTCAACAAATCTTTATGGAAATATTTGTGAAAAAGAAACAAGAAAGATCATAATCCCAGAAAAGCCTTCATGGGATCGACGTCTTTGGCTATTGAAAAGATGTTGGACCTCTCGCTGTCGAGATAGTCCTTAAGCTTGTCCGCTTCTTCGTCGGAAAAGCCCGTGTTTTTAAGAAGTTTTAATTCGGGCAGCACAAACTCCGCGCTTTTGTCACGATCCGAAAAGAGGACGTATATTTTCTTTTCGCCCTCTTTTCCGACCACACAGGACACGTTCATGGTGATATCCTTACCGATCTCAATCCCCATCTTTATCCTCCGCGAAGTTTTTGCTGTACAATACGTCATTGAGTGTCTTTATGAGTTTACCTATGTTGATGGGCTTGGCTACATGCGCATCCATGCCGGCCGCAAGCGCCGTTATCCTGTCTTCGTCAAACGCGTTGGCGGTTATGGCGATTATCGGAATATTGGATACCTTGTGGTCTTCCATACGTCTGATGGTACGCGATGCCTCATATCCGTCCATAACAGGCATTCTGATATCCATAAGTATCACATCGAAATTCGGATCTGTCGCAAGAAGGTCCGTTGCTTCTTTACCGTTTGTAACAGATACGACTTCAAAAGAAAGCGCCTTTAATATACCTTCCGCTATCTCACGGTTAAGGTCGTTGTCTTCGGCCAGTAACAGTCTCTTGCCCTCAAAGTTCTGCTGTACGGGAGTATCATTCGTTTTCTTTTCGATAACCGACGATTCCTTGACTTTAAACTTAAAAGTCATTACTACCGTGGTACCTTCGCCGGCCTTACTTTTAACATCTATCGTACCGCCCATAAGGTCCACGATACTTTTGGTGATGGCCATTCCAAGGCCGGTTCCCTGTATACCGGAAATGGTCGAAGATCTTGCACGGGTAAAGGGAGAAAACAGATCTTTTAAGAAATCTTCGGTCATACCCATACCGTTATCCGATACAACAAACGTAAAGGTACCATAATCGTCGCGGGTGTTGCCTTCTTCTATCACAAAATCGACTCTTCCGCCGTCCGATGTATACTTGATGGCATTGGAAAGCACATTTACCAGCGCCTGTTTAAGACGTATAAAGTCACACAGTATTTCCGTATGTTTAACACCGTCGTATCTTATATTGAATATAAGATTGCGGTCCTTTATCTGCGAATCAACCATGCTCTTTATCATCACCACCATATCTTTGATGTTTTCATAGGTTTCGGTGATAGTCATCTTACCGGCTTCGATACGGCTCATGTCCAGTATGTCATTTATAAGAGAAAGAAGATAATCCGAAGACTGTTCTATCTTATAAAGGTATTCTCCGACTTTTTCCCTGTCGTCAATGTTTGCCTCGGCAAGGTTTGCAAAGCCTACGATGGCGTTCATGGGCGTACGTATATCATGCGACATGTTGCTTAAGAACTCAGTCTTGGCACGGTTTGCGGATTCCGCCGCCTTTAAGCTGTTAAGGAGCAGTTCCTTACTCTCGGCTTCCGCCTTGGCTTTTGCTTTTTCCTCGGCCGCTATCTCCGCACGTATGAGCTGTTTTTTAAGGTCACTCAAAAGCCATGTTATATATAACGCAAAAAGCGTAAACTCCGAAGCCAGTATCCAGAAAGCTCCGCGGCGGACCGAATTAAGTGTCTCAAAGATTATCTCCCTGTCCGCGATTATGAATAAAGTCCAGTTTTCAAGCTGTGAAGGAGTCGTATAAACAAATTTGCCCTTGCCCCCGACAGGAGTCTTGTTTTTGGATTTAACGGTCTTTTCGTCCTCAATATAACCGCGCCACTTGTCGTAGTCTTCATAGGAAGCAAAGACCTGCGATGCGGGAGCGACTTTACGGGTTGACGTATTGATAAATACCATTCCGTTACGCCTGTCAAGCATTAAAACATCGGCCTGACCGTTGTAGGACTGAATGGTAATATAATTCGGAAGCTGCGAAAGTTCCACAATGCCGGCCAGTATTCCTATTATCTTGCCGTTTTTACGGACCGGATAATAGTGCTCCATAATAAGACTGTCCGGGTAAAAAGGATCGATGCGGGCTGTTGAGATATAGGGTATCTCGGAATAAAGATCTTCATATTTTCGAAGACCTGCCGTATCGGCTAAAGAGCCTTCTTCGGTAATGACCTTCCCGTCGGGACAGTAAAAACGTGCCTTGGAGTGCATGATACCGAGATCCGTCTCGCTAAGTATCCTTGCGACACCTTCGTCGGTAAGGTTCTCTTCGCCGGCGATAACCCTTGAAAGGTTTTTGAGCATTGTCTCATTGCCAACCACCATCCACATGACTTCATTGTCGACTTCGGCGGCCGACTGTTCAAGACGCTCTCTGTTCTTGTCGCCTACAACCACGTAATAATGGTAAAGAAAAAGAATGGTTCCGCAAAGTATCAAAACCATTATCGCTATTGAGAATATGAGCCTTCGGCTGTTTGCTTTGTCCTGAAAAGCAGAATTCATGTTTTCACCGTTTAAGGATTATTTGCAAAGAATCTCGCTGATGGTATTGATATAGTTGGCCGCCGCATCTTCACCGGGATCGATGACCTTGGACCACAGCATAAGACCGCGACTGTAATAGAGGATCAGATCGACCATACTCTCTATATTGACTCTTTTGAATTCGTGACTTCTTATGCCGTACTCGATAAGATCCGACCAGTTTTTGCGCGCATTGTCGTCAACGGCCGTGTAGAAATCCTCATGTCCCGCAGCCGCATATTCATATAACGCACTGCTTAAGGACTGTGAAGGATTATTGATCTGGGCACTCATTTTGGAAAAGGCTTCCGTCAGCATGCGCTTGGCACTCTCGCCGCGTGCTATACCTTCTTCAAAAGAAAACTCATCTATCATTATTTCATTGAATATCTCTTCGGGAGATGAAAAATGTCTGTAAAGGCCGCCGCGCGAAAGACCGGTAGCTTCACAGATATCTGACATCGTAACGTCTTTAAAGCCCTTTTTGACAAAGAGCTTCCTGGATTCTTCTATAATATTGGAACGTGTGATATCTCCTTTTACTCCCATTATCGTTCTCCCCTGATCTTTAAACAGCGGCTTTTTATACTTCTCATTGGCAATGCCGCTTTGAGACATCGGTGTCGCTTTGATTATGCATTAAGAATATGCTTAAGTCAAGTAGGGTTACAAGATATTCACTCATAGTTTTCGGGACGTCTTAAAATACCGGAATAATCGGGAAAATCTTTGTCCATACGCACTATCTTTCCTGATGCGTCCAGGAAACAATGGTCCGATGTACCGGTAAATACCGTTTTTCCGGCTTCGTTTTTCATAATGTAGTTTACCCGTAACCTCACTCCGTTGTATTCAAGAAGCGATACGGCTATCGTAACCGTTTCGGGAAAGCGGGTAGATAATTTGTATTTACAGTCTATTGCCGTTACGGGCGAGATGATACCTTTTTCTTCGAGTTCAAAATAACTTGCACCGATCTTGTCAAGAAAATTGACTCTTGCCTCTTCCATCCATCTTATATAGTTGGAATGATGTACTATTCCCATTTTATCCGTCTCATAATACTGGACTGTATGTTTGTATTCGATCATTTTTCTTTGTCCTCGTCACTCTTCTGTCGTGTCGGTTTCTGCCTGTTGTTCCGTATTATCGCCACCCGGCGTGTTATCGCTTTTAACGGGTTTTGTCTTGGCGCGAAGGCGACCCATTCCGTACCACAGCAGTATTATTATCTGTCCGGGGATCGCCGGCCAGAAAAGACTCCATGCGTTGTAACCCGAAACTGCCAGCATCGTATATACAGCGCCGAGCGTGGTCCACATAAGAAGCGATACGATCGCATAATTACGCTTTGTGGAAAACCATACGGTATTAAGTATGAGCCATACTATCATGGTGACCGGAACAGCCCATACAAAAGGTATCCATGCTCCTCGCATATCCGACTTGGCTATCTTGATCGCGGCGAAAACAAGCGATGCCACAAGCCATACGACCATTAATGACATACCTGTCACAAAAGCTCTGGTACCCACCCATCTGCGCATATCGACTTCGTGTCTTTGCGGCATCGGGTCCACTTCCTCATGTTCGTTACACAGATAGTCGAGCGTTACACCGAACATGTCGGCTATCTGCCAAAGCACCGTCACATCGGGAAGAGCCTCGCCTCTTTCCCACTTTGAGACGGTCTTGTCGGAGTAATTGAGCTTACCCGCCATCTCAAGCTGTGTCATTCCGGCACCGACTCTTAAGAGGGTGATGTTATTTGAAATTATCGCCTTTAAGTTTTCTTTTTCCATAAACTGTTCTATTGGGGTGACCGGCGTCCGATCCGTGCCGGAAATGCCGTATTTACAAGATTCTCTACTGTCGGTAGAGTGGCTGTTGACGCGACTCTACTCCGACCTATTATAACAGTGGAGTTCAAAAATTCAAAGTAGATTGCGTACGATTTAAGCAATTGTTTATGATTTATGTGACATCCGGCGGGAAAGATCGTAAGACTACAGTTTCCGATCGGTGTTTACATATCAGGAGAAGAAAAGAGGAGAAAATCATGCGTGATTACACGATCGTCACGGATTCAACCTGTGACCTTACACCTGAGATCATTGAAAAGTATGATCTCAAAGTAGTACTTTTATCGGTTCTGTTGGAAGACAGAGTGTACAAAAACTATCCCGACGGACGGGAGATCAGTAACAAAGAGCTTTATGCTGCAATGCGTAACAAAAAGCTTCCTTCGACATCGGCAGCAAATGTTGAAGATTTTATCGAAGTATTTGAAAAAGAATTAAAAGCCGGCCGTGACATACTTTACATCGGATTCAGTTCCGCAATGAGCTGTACGTATAATGTAGGATGTACCGTAGCCGAGGACTTAAGGGAAAAATATCCCGAAGCCAAGATCATAACAGTCGACAGTCTTGCCGCTACTTTCGGACTCGGTGCACTTGCAGTGATGGCAGCCATGAAAAAGCAGGAAGGTCTCACAATAGAAGAAGTTGCAAAGTTCGCTGAAGACAATGCCCTTCACATGGTACATTCTTTTACGGTGGACGATCTTTTCCACCTCATGAGAGGCGGTCGTATCAAAAAGGGTTCAGCTGTTATAGGAAGCATTCTTTCCATCAAACCCATATTGAGAGTAGGTAACAACGGTCTTGTCGAAGCAGCCGGCAAAGCTCGCGGAACCAGAAAAGCCTATGCGATGTTACTTGAAGACATAAGAAACAATCTTACCGATCCCGACCTTCCTTTCTTTGTAGGTCATGCGGACAACGAAGAGGCAGCCAAAGAATTTGCTGAGATGCTTAGATCGGAACTTCATCTTACAAATGTTTATGTTGAGTGTCTCGGTGCCGTATGCGGATGTCACGGCGGTCCCGGACTTGTCGGAGCTTTCTACCACGGCAAATCCCGTGAGCCCCTTGCAAACACTGAAGAAATGAAAGTTGCCGACCGTGATATAGCTTAAACCGATTACCCGGTACATTAATTTCAAACACAGTCTAAACCAAAACGAGGTGCCACATATGTGACACCTCGTTTTTAAGTATTGTTACTGCAATATGAATACTTGGCTTATAACGCGATCAGTCTTCATCCCAATCGTCCCAGTCGTAACTGTCCCAATCGATGTCGTCCCAATCGTAATCATCAAGATCCCAGTCATCGGTATCCCAATCATCGTCATCCCAGTCGTAGTCATCATAATCATATGACGAACCGCCCATGGAACCGAACATATCCATAAGTGATGCGGGATCTTCCTTGATGGCATCAAGTGCCTGCTCTACGGAATCGATGATCGTATCGTCAACTTTGGCCTTCTCAAGATTTTCAACGATCGCATCGAAATCCGCATCCTGAACGTATTCAAGCATATCCTCGCCTTCATCAAGTCCGAATTTTTCGGTCTTGGAAGGAATGCTTACCGATGAAGTATGCTTGAATGCAAGATTCAAGGTAAGTGTGCCGTACTTTTCTTTACCGTTTGCAAGATCCGCAATAACGGTTGCCTTCTCGGAAGAAATGTTTACATCAAGTACAAGCGATCCGTCGATACCGAGAGAATCACCCATTCCTGCGGTATCCATAAGTGTTCCGAGATCTTCAAGTACGAGTTTGCCCTTGAGATTACCTCTCTTGAAGGCAGCGTAATCGTAATCTTCAATACGGAAATCAAATACTTCTTCGTCATCTACCACTACGAGCATATCGGCGGTGATAACATTGCCCTTCCTGGTACCGGTACCTACAAGCGCGTTTTCGGATCCGTTGTCCATACCGATGGAGATACCGATCTTGCCGCCCTTGTGTGCGGTCTTGTAGTAATATTCCGTATCATTATCTTCATCATAGATGGAAATACCTATGATCTTGCCCTTTTTGTCAACATAGAGCTTAACTTCGGTGCCGTTCTTTTTGTCGATATCATCAAGATGATCTTCCGCATTTTCAAGAGCATTATCAAGCGAGTCTATCATTTCCTGATAAAACTTATCCGAGTTCGAATAATCGGAAACCATATCGTTTATCTGGTCGTTATCGGACTTATCTGCCACATCATAGAAATGCTTTACGGCGCTTTCGAGATTCTTGTCCTTTAACAGATAATTTAATGCGTTTACCTGCATCTGGGCAGTAGCATATTCATAGTTTTCGATGGTGATAACGGTACATTTTTCTTTGACACCTTCGGCAGTGATCTCACCGTTTTTCTTGGTGATACCTTCGATATCCTTGGTCATGGCATCGATCGTACCGCCTGCGATCTTCTGAAGCTGCTTGTCATTGGGAAGTGCCTCGGCAAGTTCATCGGCGTATCCGAGATACTCGGTAGCCTCAGCCATATCAACATCTGCCTGATCAAGTTCCAGTTCGATCGCCTTGGTGAAAAGTTCGGGTGAATCGAAATATACCGCATCGGGAGTCATTGCAACCGAAAGGGTAAGTATGTCTTTGCCGTTTACATTAAACGTAAGTACATCGGAATCCTGATCGCCGTTGATGGAAGCAACCGTACTGATCTTTACGCTGTCAAGAGACATATTGGCAAGATCTTCAAGCATATCCTTTCCGGCATCTCCGAGCTTAAGCTCTGCGGAAGCTTCTGCGGTAACCTTTGTGAGGTTTGAATGATCGAGTAAGTATTTCTGATAGTATGTGGTGGCTACTCCGACGGCTTCGTTGCCATTGTCTGCCACTACGGAAGCCATATATTTTTCAGGTGAAAGGAATGTCTTTCTGAATGTGTTGCTGACAACATCAAAGTTAAGTGCAACAAGCGCAACGATGGCAACCAAAACAGCGGCAATTATCGCGATAAGACCGCCTTTGCCCTTTTTGCCGGGTGCCTTGGGCGGCTTGGGAGGCTTAACTTTTTTGCCGGGCTTGGGTCCCTGAGGAGGAACCTGACCGTACATAGGCTGTCCCTGAGGAGGAACCTGGCCGTACATGGGCTGTCCCTGAGGGGGAACCTGGCCATACGCGGGCTGTCCCTGAGGAGGAACCTGGCCATATACAGGCTGTCCCTGAGGAGGAACCTGGCCATATACAGGCTGTCCCTGCGGAGGAACGGGCTGGCCCTGATTAAAAGCGGGCTGAGGCTGCTGGTTATATACAGGCTGAGCGGGCTGACCCTGCGGCTGCTGGATCTGGCTTGCAAATACGCTCTGTGCCTGAGGTGCAGGTGCGGGCTGTGCTTCAAATACAGGCTCGGGCGCGGGCTGTGCTTCAGGCTCTATTACAGGCGCAGCTTCTCCGACTACGGGTGTAACAACTTCTTCCGCCACCGGTTCGGGCGCGGGTTCTGCTACCGGTGCGGGTTCTGCTACCGGCTCGGACTCAACTACCGGCTCGGGTGCGGGTACAGGCTCGGGCGCGGGCTGTGCTTCAAATACAGGTGCTGGCTGCACCTGGGGTGCTGCAAGAGGAGTTCCGCATGTAGTACAGAACTTGGCTCCTTCGGGCAGTACGGCTCCACATTTCGGACAATTCATATCCTTTTCCTCTCTTTCTTGTATCAACTGAACATTTACAGTTACAAAGTAATTCAAACAAAGTATACACTCTTTTCATGCTACTTTACAAATTTATTACATTAATCCGTTCAAAAATACGGACTTATGTACGTAATCGAAAAAAAACATCAAATTCTTTCGGATATTTTGCCTCTTAGGAAATATAAACCAAGCGATACGGCAAAAATGCAGACTGCAAACACCGATCCGCCCCTGAAATAATACGGGTCGAACACACTCTTTAAATAATGAAAAGGCGGAACGATATTCTGGATCACTTTATAGGATCTTAGATCCACAAATACCGGAGAAAAGATGGCTGCCACGGTTATCATGACGGGAGTGAACACTCCAACCGCCATTTCAGAATCCAGCAACAGCCTTACAAACATCGAAAACAGCGTAAGTATCACAACATAAACCGCCATCGCCGCGAGTTCTTTTAACACCCCCGTAAACACACCTCCGACCAGAAGCCCGAAAAGGGCGATCACTGCCGAATCAAGCGTGACTATAAGGTGATACATAAATTCCCTTAAAAAAGCATTGCGCGTCTTCCAAAAGATAAAAAGGCCGTTGTTTTTATCATAAATATAATACATTGCCGATGCGATCGCAGATATCATAAGCCACAGCGCCATAAAGCCCCGAAGCGGCATAACGATATAATTCATCTCTTCGCTCGCATCCGGATCCCCGATATTGTAAAGTCTGAAAATACTGTCTCCCGGGATATAACGTTCATATTCATCATTTCCGGTTCCGAGATTTTCATAAGAATAATCATCAAGGATCCTGCTGCCCGCAAGTCTGAATACCTGTGACTGGAGTATCTCCTGCAAAAAGAAATGTATGACATTCTGCTCACGCACATAAATGTTTATGGGATGTCTCGTTCTTTCTTTTTCGGCAAATTCTAAAACCGTGCGGGAAAGGTCCGCAGGGATTATCCAGGTCGCATCCGCCCGCCCCGAAGCCGTTTCGTCGATCGCTTCATCGGCAGAATCAAATTCCCGGTATAAGATAACCGAATCGGTACCCATGATGTTATCTCTTAGTTTAAGTGCCGTATCATCGGCACCTTCCTCAACATATATCGCGATCGTGGCAAGTCCGCTCTCCGCGGTACTGATGCCCCTTAGTACCGCAACAAACAAAAGTACCGACAGCACCATCGCCACATAACTTTTGCGTCTGATCATTCTTTTTTGAAGAAGCAAAAATCGCGTAAATTCCTGTTTCATCAGTCGGTTCCTTTTTCAATCCTTATTTTCCTGGCGTAAACAACTGCTGCCAGAAAAGCAAGAGCATAAGCAAACATAAACAACACATTCAAAACATTGTCTTTTCCGGTAAGTCCGGCCGCCAGCACTTTGTAGGCAACTCCGGTCGGAAGCACGTCTCCGATGGTCTGTGCGACTTTCGGAAGAAATGATTTGGGATAAAAATACCCCGACAGGAAGCTGAATCCGATCAGCACGATAAACGGCATCAGGAATTTATTGATGACTCCGCTTATCACTTCAAAGAGCATGAACTCAAATGCCGTAAGCGCCATCAGTACAAAAATATAACATCCCGAAAAGGCAAGATAGCTCTTAAGCGGGTTTTCTTCAAATTCCCCGACTCCCACAAGGCCGGAAGTCAGCACGAAATACACGCATATCAGCGTGAACACCGCACAGAGAAGGTTTGCGGCAAAAAAGCAGACGTACTCGGAAAGCACCTGTCCCACAGGCCCCACTCCTTTCGATGCGGATATCATAAAGAATTCCGTTCTTTTGCCCGTAAAATACGATATACAGCAAAAAGAAAGCATTACGGTATAAAAAAGAACAAGACCGCAAAAGAAATAACCAAGAAGCGACAGCCCGTTACCGAGTCCGAGTTCGGTAACCTCGCTTACTTCACCGCGGTTAAAAAGTGCGGTCATATACTTGTAAAACAGCGTATCGATCATGACCGATGCACGGTCGTAGGTAACATCGGAAGCGTAAAGACTGTCGGCAAACGAGTAAATACCCGCTTCCGCATAGACAACATCATTGGAAATGACATCCGCGACTTCGTTCATGAAAACCGTGGTTATACCCTTCTGACTTGCGGTATAAAGCTTGATGTGGGGCGTTTCGTCAAGATACATCATGGCATCTATGAACTCGTCGGGTATTACCGCAAAAGCTGAAATCTCATTGGCGTGAAGCGCATCAAATCCTGCTTCTTCACTGTCAAAACTTATGATGTTTACCATGTAACGGGAATCGTCGAGATTTCTGATGAGTTTAAGACCGAGAGTGACCAGTTCGTTTTCGGAACTGCACAGTATTCCGATATCGTATTTGGCGGTATCCTTGGTATAGTTTGAATTGCCTGCATAAAGCATGCCGCACACACCTATGACCACCGCAAACACGACCGAAAGAAGGAATATCCTCGGGAAGAGTTTAAGTATTCTTTTTACCTGTCCGTAGAAATATGCGGATGTTTTCATATCATTCGTTAAGGGCCGAATACCCGGCTATGATCAGTACAAATTATCACAAAAGTTCGATGAGACGCGAAACATTTTCATCGTAAATGTAAGGTACCAAAATGCCTTCTTTCATCAGAAAGCACTTGTCGCACATGGCGATCTCCCTGAGTTCGTGCGTGACCAGTATGAGTATCCCGCCGCTTTGAAGAAACGCCTTAAAATATGCGTAGATCTCTTCGCGGCATATAAGATCGAGTGCCGCAGAAGGCTCATCGAGCAGTAAGACCTTCGGGTTATTGTTGATGGCACAGCCTATGGAAAGACGTTTTTTCATGCCGCCCGACATATTGTTGACGGGAACATCGATAAATTCATCGATCCCAAGAACTTTCAAAAAGCCGGATTCAAGACCGGTCCTTAATTCTTCGGCCGAATACCACATTCTTAAATTGTCGCGTGCCGAGAGTTCTCCGATAAGCGGAGTCCCTTGCGGAACATATGCAACATTTTGGTGTCTTAACTCGGAATTTATGATGACATCCTGTCCGTCGGTTAAAAATACTCCGGTATCGGGCTTTAAAACGCCCGCAAGTATGGATAAAAGCGTTGACTTTCCGCTTCCGTTTTTACCCACTATCCCTATGCATTCACCGCTTGACGCCTCAAATCCGGCGCCCTTTAAGACTTCTTTTTTGCCGTATCTTTTGGTGATTCCCGTAACCTGTACCTGCATTCCGTTTCCTTTCAGATCCGTTATTCCTTAGTCGGAATATTTACTTCGGGCATGAGTTCGCGTGAGATCTCTCTCAGCATTTCTTCAAGTTTATTCACGTCTTCCGCCGAAAAGCGTTCGCGCGACCTTGCGACCACGGTATTTAAGTAATCCTGGGCAAGATTGAAATACTTGTAATATTTATCCGTTACTCTTAAATGATATTCACGTCTGTCGGTCTCCGACTGTATCTTTTCGATATAGCCTTTATTGATCAGACTGTTGACCTTGTAAGCGGCATTTGGCGAAGAAACGTTTATATAATTTGCAAATTCCGCAACGGTAGGTTCCTTTAATGCATGGATCACCTCCACGCAGAACATCTCAACAGTCGTAAGCGATGTCTCACGGCTTCTTAACTGCTTAAACATCTCCTGATAAAAATGGACCTTAAACTTTGTATAGACTTCAAGTACGGATTCCTCAAGCATATAGATTCTCTCCAATTTTTTAAGTATATCAACATGATACAGTATAAAGGAAATCTTAGAAATCGGCAATTTGTTTCGGGGCACAAAAAAGGCCCGGGGCAATGCGCCGGGCCTGTGATCGTCTTATCGGTATTTTCTTTTATCAGCCGTTGAAGCTGTATTCGTGTACTCTCTTTGAGATCCTGTCGGATTTATAATATGTAACTCCGGCAATGATACCAAGCATTACGATAACGGGAAGGATTCCCGAAGATTTTCCTCTGTTTGCAAGGGGTGTTGCCTCATCTTCTATTTCTACCGTTGCCTCGGTAAGTTCTGCGGAAGTCGGAGCTGAAAGTTCATATACGGCTGTGTCCGTATTGTCGGTATCTTTTATATATTTATCTGCGAACATCGCAAGTGTTAATCCGAAAACTACGATGGTCCCAAGAGTGATGCAGATGATGTTTCTAACCTTCTTAAATGTGCTGTTCTTCATTTTCAAAAAACCTCCTTGCTTTTTGTTTTTTCTGTTCCGTTCACAAAATATATCGACTCAAAACCGGGTTCATATTAGCCTTGGGCGGTTAATAATCGGTTGATATTGTTACCTTAAAAAGCAACGTCGAAACAGCGGCATATTGGGGTAAATGCAGCGTCTGAATTAACCAAAAATTAGCAGATGAATTGACGGAAAATATTATGAATATACAGATAATAGTATATTAATTATGATATACTATCACTATCTTTATTTTTGTTAACAATATCGTTCATCGGAGGAATGGGTACATGAAAAATCTAAAAATGAAGACGGTTGTCATTACCATCGTTGCAATTTCGAGTGTCATCGGAATCGTTCTTTTGTGTGCGCTGGCAATGGTCAACTCCAACAAGATCTTACGGGACAAGATCAACGAAAACATGTCAACGTATCTTGATGCTCAGGCAGGCAACGTTGAGACATTCGTACAGGATTCTGAAAACAAACTTATTCTTTATTCCAAAAGTTCGGCGATCACCGATGTCATTCTTGACGACATCAAAGATGCTGCCGCAAATCCTTCAAGAGAACTTCCGGCATTCAATGCCGAAGACTACAACACGGTTGCATACTATACCGATAATTATCCGCATTATCCCGCAGCACAGGGCTATACAATGAGTTATTACGGCAGCCTTAAAAACTGGGAAGGCCTTTATATAGGTAACCTTGATACCCGAATTCTTGCCTACAGTGTTCCCCCGGTAATAGGTAAGGTTCTGCGTGAAGACCCCGACAGAAAGCAGCAGCTCCTGGATGCCATGGCATCCGCTCCCAACGGTGTTTACAATGCAGGTATCATCGTATCTCCCGGTACCGGTCAGCTCTGTCTTTCAATGTATGCTCCCGTTTTTCAGGACGGAAAGATGATCGGTTATGTAGGAGCCGGCGTTTTCCATACCGAACTTGAAGCAACACTTACCGGATTTAAGCTTGCCGGTGTTTCCAGCAGTAACTTCTATATGGTCAACACCGAAACTTCCGTAGTATTCACCGATACCGAAGTTACCGAAGCCGATCAGGCCGATATCATTGCAAAAGAAACCACACGGCCCCTCCTTATAGAAACGATCGCCAAGATAAACGGCGGTGGCGGCGACAAAGGCCAGTTTGAATTCAAAGACCCCGACACGGGTGATGTTAAGATCGTAAGTTACGAAAAGATTCCCGGACGTGACTGGGCGGTTATCATTTCTGCAGACAAGGATGAACTTTACGCAGCATCACGCAGCAACATCAGTACCCTCGTAATATTCGGTCTGATAGCTCTTGCGATCATGATAGTATTTGCAGCCGTATCGGTTGTGATCACCACAAAACCTCTTGCAACGGTTACCGCTTCCATCAAGAAACTCGGAGGACTTAACCTCTCCGAAGACAATACGATAAAGAATTATGTCGGCGGCAACAGTGAGATCGGTATGATGGCATCCGAAGTAGATTCCCTGTCGGGAACATTCAGAGACATTATCGGAACGCTTGATAAATGTTCGGACTCGCTTTCCAACAATACGGTTGAAATGAGTGAAACCGCACAGACACTTCACGATACCATCGAAGACAATGCGGCTACCACCGAACAGCTTTCCGCAAGTATTGCCAATACCAATCAGGCCATTGAAAACGTTAACGTCGAAATGGACCGTATGGCCGAAATGGTTACCAGCATTTCCGATAAGGTTAAGACGGGTTCCGATAAGTCAACTGTAATGATAAAGACTTCTACGGAAATGTCCGCAAAGACCGAAGAAAAGCTTGAAAGTAACGTTAAGAAGATAGAAAGCACCAAGGCAAACATCGAAGAAGCGATCGAAGCTCTTTCAACTCTTTCCAAGATCGATGAAATGGCTTCCACGATACTCGAGATCACAAGACAGACAAACCTTTTGTCATTAAACGCTTCCATTGAAGCCGCTCGTGCCGGTGAGATGGGTAAAGGCTTCGCAGTCGTTGCCGATGAGATAGGCAAACTGGCTTCGAGTTCATCGGAAACCGCTACCGAGATCCAGAACATCTGCGTGGTTTCCAACAAGAGTATCGAAAGTGTCAAGGAATGCTTTAAGGATATCGTTGAGTTCATGGAAAAAGACGTTACCGAACAGTTCCAGGAATTCTCGGATATGGCCAAGAGTTACGGTACTGGCGTTCATGACATTCAGGATGCGATCGATTCCATCGCAGAATCATCACATGAATTCTCAATGTCGATGGGCAAGATCAAAGAGCAGGTTGATTACGTTATCGAAGCTTCCAATGACAACGAGAAGGGCGTTAACGACATTATCCGCAAGAACGGCGTGACCACCGAGATCGCCGATAAGATCCTGAAAGTATCCGTAGAAAACAGCGACAGCGCCAAAGAGATCAACAACATCATCGAAAAGTTCGCTTGATCCGGCACAGATCTTTAAGATATGCATAAAAGACTCCCGACCGGGACCGGTCGGGAGTCTTCTTTGTTGAGTAAATTAAGATCAAGGTTCGGCAGCGCTTTTTCGCTTACCGTAATTAACGATCATGCAGTATAAAAGTGAAACAAGTACGGCCACCGCCGATGTAACGATAAAGCTGTCGGGACCGAAAGTCTTCTCGCGGTATACGAGCATATAGTAACCGGTCCAGATATACATATGGATAAGGTACATCGAAGTGCTCATGGAACGAAGAACCGCATAAACGGGACTGTCTTTAAGGCGAAGGCTTTCCACAAGGCCGAAAAGACCGATGGAAGCTATGATCGTAAGGTATCCGGTGACGATGAGGTTGTCGGTAAAGAATTGTATTACCCCTGCCGCAACAAGCATTCCCGCGTTAAGATATACCGGCAGTTTTTTGCGAACCATCAGCATCCCGACCGGTATATACACAAGTCCCGAGAATATCCTTCCGTTTCCGAGTCCGAGATAAACAAGCTGTCTTAATGTTTCTCCGATCCCGCCATAAGTACCCTCATATTTGACAAGTGCCGTAAGTCCCACGCAGAAAATGCTCGCTATGGCACTTAATGCAAGAAAATGCCCCGGCTTACGGAATCGTTTCACAAAGAAACTAAGAAAAACAAGTGAATAAACGATTGACAGCAAATACCATAAAGGCCAGGAATTGTACTGTTCACCTACCAATACAAGCCCCCTGATGAAGATGAACACACATCTTATGGGTGATGTTTCATAAATCAAAAAATAAGCGACAGTTATCGGAAAATATATCAGATTCCATAAAAGATACATCTTAAGTATCTTGATCGTCTGGCGCTTTATCCTTGCAGGATCGCAAATATCATCGGAACTGTCCGTACCGGAAGCCAGAAGATATCCGGAAGCCAAAAAGAAAAACGGAACGGCCATGGACACCAGTATTGAATAGATCTTGACCGCCGAAGCACAGGGATTATCCCTTAAAGGCTCGGTATGAAGTGCGATCACGGCAAATGCCATTATGAATTTAAACAGATCTATGCTGTTATATCTGCGTTTTACTGAACTCATATCACTCTATTTCCCCGATATCACAATGCCGTCTACCGCTATGTAAGGAACTACGGATCCTCCCGAACACAGCAGTTCTTTGGAAATACCTCTGATGTTTAAGAATGCTTCTCCGAGATTACCGTTTACCATCGTCTCGGTCACGGCTTTTGTGATCTTACCGTTCTCGATCAGGAAGCTGTTCTTGGCAACACCCGAAAATTCTCCGTTGGTGCCGGGCTGACCGCCCGAGAAAGACCCGAGAACGAGTCCCTTGTCGATAGATGCTATGATCTCATCAATGCTCTTGTCACCCGGCTCTATGACCAGATCGAAAGACGTATTTTTGATAAGAGGTCTTCCTGTCTTGTTGGCTCCGTAAAGGCTTAACATAAATGTTTTGAGAATACCTTTATCGATGATGGTGACTTTCTCGGATCTGAATCCGTCTCCGGTCGCACGTTCTCCGATAAGTATACGCTCGTCAAAAGGATCGAACGTAACAGTCAGCTTTTCATCGGCGACTTTGGAGCCTACTTTATCAAGCCAGAGACTCGTCTCATCTATGACAACGCGTTCTCCGGCATAGTTTCCGAGTAACATTGAAATAAAGTCTTCGGCACTTTCGGGGGTAAATACGACAGTTCCCGTAAACTTGCCCTCCAAAGGATCGGGCGATATGCTCTTTGAAATGTCGTCAAGATGCCTTTTGATGCCGGCACACTCTATAAAGGGCTTATCAAGGTCCGTTAATGAAAATCCCGAATAATCAAGTCCCGATGTTTTCTCTCCATCGCTTGCACATATCTCGAAACTGAATCCGTAATCACCGGAATTTCCCGAAAACTCGGTTCCGTTTGAGTTTCTGGAAAGCCAGTAGGACTTATCAAACGAGCCCGTAGCTGCCATAACATTTACGGTGGGATAATCTTTGGCTATCGTATCGAGTAATTCCTTGATCCTGCCGATGAACCTGTCTATATCGGGCTCAAGTATTCCCTGCGTAAATTCATCTTTACCCTGATCGGGTGCGATATCATGACAGGGGTCTTCGGGTGCGGACTCGGCTGCTAAGATCGCATCGGAGACAATCTGCTCAAGACCTTCGGGGGTAACATCGTTGCCTCCCGCCGAACCTACCCTGGCGCCTTCAAACACTCTTACTCCGGCGCTTCCTCCGAATACCGTCCTTAAAAGTTTAAACTCCCCGTTCTCGACATTAAGCTCGTGCTTTTCGGACTGAGATACGGTATATGAATATTTCACGACATTTCTTTTTGACAGAATACCGTCGATAAGATCTGCTCTTTCTATTAATTCTTTCATTTATCTGCCTCCGATCATAATCTTACATCTCATGTGAGGTCCGCCCATTCCGACTGCCATGGGCTGTTTCTTGCCACAGAATCCGCTTGAAGACCATTCAACGCTGTCGGATACCATATCAACGGTCTTAAGCATTTCAAACGCAACTCCCGTAACCGTGGTATCAAGCAATGCCTTTCCGAGTTTTCCGTTCTTGATCTCATATCCGCATGTAACACCGAACATGAACTCACCCGTAAGGTCGGCCTGGCCGTTACCGGAATCGATAAGATAATAACCGTCATCAACGGATGCGATAAGTTCTTCGACACTGTTGGTGCCGGGAAGTATACACGTGTTTCTCATTCTGATGATGGGTTCGTC
>CACYCC010000227.1 GCA_902772805.1 uncultured Lachnospiraceae bacterium
GGATTACGGAAATCCTTCAAGCGTTCACATGATGGGAGTAAATGCCGAAAAGTATGTGCGTAAAGCGACCGAACAGGTGGCCTCGGCACTTAAGGCAAAGCCTTCGGAGATACTGTTTACATCGGGCGGAACTGAATCGGATAATCTGGCGCTTATCGGTGCCGCAACAGCTTTAAAACGTGCGGGCCGCCACATCATCACAACACGCATAGAGCATCCGGCTGTTTTGAACACCGTAAGATTTCTTGAATCTCAGGGATTTGAGATCGAATATCTTGATGTTGATAAATACGGCGTGATCTCACCTGATGAGTTGCGTGATAAACTGCGTGATGATACGATCCTTGTATCGATCATGCATACCAACAACGAAGTGGGATCGGTCGAGCCCATAGCCGAAGCCGGCGAGATCGTTAAAAAGAACAATCCCGCCACCGTATTCCATGTTGATGCGGTGCAGGGATTCGGTAAAGCCGAAATATATCCGCACAAGACAAACATCGATCTTTTGTCGATAAGCGGGCACAAGATACACGGTCCCAAGGGCATCGGAGTTTTGTATATCGGTGATAAGACAAGAGTCATACCGATATCTTACGGCGGTGGGCAGCAGCAGGGTCTCAGAAACGGCACGTTGAATACTCCCGGAATTGCGGGTATCGGACTTGCCGCCGAGATGATCACACACGATCTCAAGGCTTCAAGGGAGAGACTATTTGAGCTTAAAGGTTTCTTTTTACAGGAAGTGTCAAAGATCGAGGGCGTAGGTGTAAACGGCTGTATGACGGGAAGTGACGGCAAATATGACGTCAGTGTCACAGCACCGCATATCATAAATATCTCGATCGATAAGGTGCGAAGCGAGGTAATGCTTCATGCACTTGAAGATAAGGGCATTTACGTATCGGCGGGAAGCGCCTGTGCCTCGCATTCCAAAAAGGAATCGTCGACTCTTAAGGCGATGGGAGCCGATGCGGCAGCAATGGACGGAGCTTTAAGGCTCAGCATGTCTGAATTTACTACACGCGAAGAACTTGAATATACACTTGAAACATTAAAGGAGCTCATTCCTTTTTATTCAAGATTTACGAGAAAATAACAGGGACAAAGAGTATGTTTTCATCATTTCTTATCAAATATGCCGAGATCGGCATCAAAGGAAAAAACAGGTATCTGTTTGAGGATGCGCTCATAAGACAGATCAAACACGCCATCAGTAAATGTGAAGGCTCGTTTAAAGTATCCAAGACTCCGGGAAGGATATTTTTGGACGCCGAGACCGAATTTGACTATGACGAGACAGTGGATAAACTTACCCATGTCTTCGGTATCTGGGGAGTATGCCCGGTCGTAAGGCTTGATATCATAAGCCCCGATGAGTTAAAAAAAGAGGTCGTTAAATATTTTGATGCGGTATATCCCGACAAAAACACGACTTTCAAAGTTTTCTCGCGCCGTTCCAACAAAAGCTATCCGCTTGATTCAATGGAACTCAATGCCGACCTCGGAGAAGCTCTTTTGGAAGCCTATGAATCCGAAGGTCTTAAGGTCGATGTTCACGATCCGAAGATCACACTTACCGTTGAAGTAAGAGATAAGATTTATATCTATTCCACCATCATTCCCGGTCCCGGCGGTATGCCGATCGGTACAAACGGCAAGGGAATGTTACTGCTGTCGGGCGGTATAGATTCTCCCGTAGCGGGATATATGATCGCAAAGCGCGGTGTCATGATAGAGGCCGTTTATTTCCACGCCCCTCCTTATACAAGCGAGAGAGCCAAACAGAAAGTCATCGATCTGGCCAAAGAGATCTCGGCCTATACCGGACCGATCAACTTAAATGTCGTTAACTTTACCGATATACAGCTCTACATATACGAAAGCTGTCCCCACGACGAACTTACGATAATCATGCGAAGATATATGATGAGGATCGCGGAAAGCATTGCGGAAGAGACGGGCTGTCAGTGCCTTGTCACCGGTGAATCGATAGGGCAGGTCGCAAGTCAGACGACACAGTCGCTCACAGTCACCAACGAAGTGTGCAAAATGCCGGTATTCAGGCCGCTCATTGCTTTTGACAAAGAAGATATCGTAAACATCGCCAAAAAGATCGATACTTATGAAACGAGTATCCTTCCGTTTGAGGACTGCTGCACGATATTTGTGGCCAAGCATCCCGTTACCAAGCCGAATCTCGGTGTTATCAGAAAACACGAGGGAAGTCTGAGCGAAAAGATAGACCTTATGCTCTATGAAGCCATCTCGGGCAGAGAGATCATAAGAATTGAATAAAAAAAAGACCGAAAACTTTGTTTCGGTCCTTAAAGTACCTAAGGTTGAAGATATCTTGTTAATGGTTACACGGGCGCACGCATTTGCCTGCGCCCGAAATTGTTATTACTACTGGATCATGTAGGGCTTCAGTACTTCAAGAACCTCTGTAGCGTCGTCCTCGGCGTGAATGTTAAGGTCGATGGGCTTTGAAAGGTCAAGACTGAAGATACCCATGATCGACTTGGCATCGATTACGTATCTGCCCGATACAAGATCGAAATCATAGTCGAATTTGGTGATCTCGTTTACAAATGATTTAACTTTGTCGATGGAATTTAAAGAAATCTGTACTGTTTTCATGGTATACACCTCCTAAATTTGCTTTAAACTTCAACCTTCGCACTCATCATAAAGAAAACGGACAGTTTTGTCAATGATAAATAATTAACAAAAATAACGGAGAAACCGATGAAAACTGTGGCATTTCACAATCTGGGCTGTAAAGTTAATGACTACGAAACCGACATAATGCAACAATTATTCACGGAAAACGGTTTCCGAGTTGTCGGTTTTAACGAAAAAGCCGATGTTTACGTTGTAAATACATGTACGGTTACCAATATTGCCGACCGCAAAAGCCGGCAGATGTTACACCGTGCCAAAAAACTAAATCCCGACGCCGTAGTGATCGCGGTAGGCTGTTATGTGCAGACCGCAGGCGAAAAGGTACTTAAGGACGAGTCGATCGATATAGCGATCGGAAACAACAAAAAGTCCGAGATCATAAATATCTTAAACGAATATTTAAAGGATAACGGGCCGGATCCGCACGCCGGGATCATCGATATCAACAAAACATCGGAATATGAATCGATGTTTCTTAC
>CACYCC010000228.1 GCA_902772805.1 uncultured Lachnospiraceae bacterium
TAAATAAGAAAGTATAGAGAGGAATGATTATGAAGAGATTAAGGAATGTATTAAGTGTGTTTATTGCCATGGTACTGTGTGTTTCCTTTGCGGCATGCGGTGGAAGCGGATATGACGGTGCTTCTTCGGCAACATACAACAAAAGTGCGGCACCCGCTGCAGCGGCAAATGATTCATGGGGCGGAGATTACGGCTATTACGATGAAGAAGCCGCTTATGACTCCGATTATGACAACGGTTCCGGCAGTTCGGGAAACCAGTACGACGATAAGCAGGATCAGTTCAATGATACGAGCCGTAAACTTATCAAGACCTATAACTTAAATGTCGAGACCGAAGATTTCGATCCCTTTATGGCCGCTATTCAGGCCAAGATCAATGAACTCGGCGGATATGTAGAAAATCTTGATACTTACAAC
The DNA here is from genome assembly GCA_902772805.1 of uncultured Lachnospiraceae bacterium. Taxonomy (GTDB): domain Bacteria; phylum Bacillota; class Clostridia; order Lachnospirales; family Lachnospiraceae; genus UBA1258. The sequence goes on from CACYCC010000228.1 coordinate 420, forward strand.
GGAAGCGCATACGGCTACAGACGTGAGCTTCATTATTCAAATATGACCGTAAGGATCCCGGCTGCCAAGGCTTCGGAATTCATGGAGCTGATCGGTGAAAAAGGAAATATCACCAACCAGTCACAGTCGGTTGTCGATGTAACTCTTGATTATGTTGATACCGAGAGCCGCAAGAATTCTTACAAAGCCGAAGAACAGAGACTTCTTGAACTTCTTGACAGAGCCGAAACTCTCGAAGAGATCATCATCTTAGAGGATAAGCTTACGGATGTAAGATATCGCATAGAGTCGATGGAGTCACAGCTTCGCTCATATGACAATAAGGTCGATTATTCGACGATCTATCTCTACATTCAGGAAGTTGAAGTATATACCGAGCCCGAAGTGATCCCCGAGACATATGGTCAGCGTCTTGCCAAGTCATTTACCGAAAGCGTTAAGAACGTATTCGAAGGCCTTAAGGACTTCCTGGTAGGCTTTGTGGGCGCAGTTCCCGGACTTGTGATCTTTGCCATCGTATGCTTTATCATATTCCTGATCGCAAGAGCGATATACAAGGCATGTAAAAAGAACGAGATGAAGAAAGCGGTTGCAAGGCAGGCAGCTTACCAGGCTCAGATGGAAGCGGCACAGAAAGCACAGCAGGCGGCCATCGTAGCCGAGCAGGCAGCAATCGTAGCTGAGCAGGCAGCATCGGAAACTGCAAAACAGGCAGAAGGCGGAGCTCAGGCACAGAACAATGAGTGAGACAAACATCGATATATCAACTAAAAAATCCGGGTTTGCTGCGATCATCGGAAGACCTAATGTCGGAAAATCCACACTCATGAACAGGATCGTGGGGCAGAAGATAGCGATAACTTCCAACAAACCGCAGACTACCAGAAACCGGATTATGACGGTATATACATCCGATGAGGGACAGATCGTGTTTTTGGATACTCCGGGTATGCATAAGGCCAAAAACAAACTCGGTAATTACATGGTCAAAGCCGCCAATTCTTCGCTTAAAGACGCGGATGTCATACTCTTTTTGACGGAAGCGGGCAAGGAAGTGGGAAGCGGCGAAAGAGACATCATCGAGATGTTAAAGACCGTTAACACACCCAAGATACTTGTTATCAACAAGGTGGATTCCGTCAAAAGGGAAGAAATACCGAAATCCATAGAGTATTATTCCAAAGAGACGGGATTTGACGAGATCGTGCCGGTAAGCGCCACCGAGGGTACCAATGTTGACGAACTTATAAGATGTATCTTTAGGTTTCTTCCTTACGGCGAACCGTTTTACGACGAAGATACGGTAACGGATCAGCCCGTAAGACAGATCGCGGCGGAAATGATACGTGAGAAGGCACTTCATGCACTTAATGAAGAGATCCCCCACGGAATTGCCGTGATGATAGAAAAGATGGACTTTTCGAAGCGGGTCGTTGATATAGAAGCAACGATAGTGTGTGAAAAAGAATCACATAAAGGCATCATAATCGGTAAAGGCGGTGCGATGCTTAAAAAGATAGGTACAAACGCCAGATACGAGATCGAGAAGATGCTTGAACAGCAGGTCAATCTTAAGCTCTTTGTAAAAGTCAAAAAAGAGTGGAGAGATTCCGAGTTTTTGCTTAAGAATTTCGGATATAACGCGGACGATTTTAAGGTTCAAAAGTAAAAATCACCCAAGGAAAGGAGGCTCCGACACCATATGCAGGATTTTATGAAAGTTACGGGTATGGTGATCGGGGCCTTTCCGCAAGGCGAATACGACAGACGCATCGTACTTCTGACAAGAGAACAAGGCAAGATCACGGCTTTTGTAAAAGGCGCAAGGCGTCAGGGAAGCAGATTTACGGCATCTACGGATCTTTTTGTATACGGCGAGTTCGATCTTTATGTCGGAAGAACATCTTATAATGTTCAGGATGTGAGGCCGTCAAATTACTTTGAGTTTTTGCGTACCGACATGAACGCGGCATATTACGCGATGTGTTTTACGGAAGTTTGCGATTATTATGCCCACGAAGGCAATGACGAGTCGATGCTTTTGCTAAATCTCTACAGGGCATTTCAGGGGCTTAAGA
>CACYCC010000229.1 GCA_902772805.1 uncultured Lachnospiraceae bacterium
AAGAAATGCATTCCCACAACGGGTCTGTTTACACCGTTTCCGATCTCTGTGATGGAAAGAGATGAAGTATTGGAAGCAAATACACAGGACTCTTTGCAGATTGCATCGAGCTCTTTGAATGTGGTCTGCTTAACTTCCATACTTTCAAATACTGCTTCTACTATAAGGTCACAGTCTGCGCAAAGGTTCTCTTTAAGACCTGCTGTGATCTTGGATGTGATCGCATCAGCCTGCTCCTGTGTAACTTTTCCTTTTTCTACAAGCTTCGCATAACCTTTAACGATCTTGTCTTTTCCGCCGTCAGCCCACTCCTGCTTGATATCGCAGAGCATAACTTCATAACCTTCGGTCTGGGCAAATGCCTTGGCAATACCCTGTCCCATAGCACCGGCTCCGATAACGCCTACTTTCATGGTAGTTCCTCCTTAATGATTTATATTGTTTGTGAATTTGTTTTACTTGTTTAAAAACTCTACTACTTTAACCTTTGTGGGATCGTCTTTCTTTTTAAGGAAATTGCCCATTCCGGCTTTCTGATCTTCCGTTTCGAAGCAGTCTCCGAAGAGTTTTTCTTCGATCACGACAGCCTTGTCCATATCAACCTCGAGGCCTTCGTTGATGGCTTTCTTGCAGTTACGAACCGCGATGGGTGCGTTTGCTGCGATGGTCTGTGCCATCTTAAGAGCTACGGCCATAAGATTTTCCTGAGCGGTCTTAACCTGATTGCCGGCTTCGTCAACTTCTGCGGATACAACCTGATTTACAAGTCCGATCCTTAATGCTTCGGGCGCCTTGATGTTACGTGCCGTGTAAATAAGCTGCTTGGCCATTCCTGCGCCAACAAGTCTTGCAAGTCTCTGTGTTCCGCCGAAACCGGGTGTGATTCCAAGACCCACTTCGGGCTGGCCGAACTGTGCATTGTCGGAACAGATCCTGATATCACAGCTCATTGAGATCTCGCATCCGCCGCCGAGCGCAAATCCGTTAACCGCTGCGATAACGGGAATGGGGAATGTCTCGATCTTACGGAAAACATCATTTCCCTTCTTACCGAATGCTTCGCCTTCAGCCTTGGTAAGGGTGCTCATCTCGCCTATATCTGCGCCTGCAACAAAACTCTTGTCTCCTGCACCGGTAAGAACGAGTGCGCGAACCGTGTTAAGATCAACACTCGAAAATGCTTCGTCAAGTTCATCAAGAACCTGCGAATTGAGTGCGTTTAAAGCCTGGGGTCTGTTGATGGTAATGATACCTACGGCACCGTTTACTTCATACGTTACAAATTCCATACTTATCTCCTTTTAAACATACCGATATCCGGGCAGAAATTGCCCGGATACGGTTATCTTTCAATATTATTCTCTGGTAACTATTGTTGCGCAACCCATACCGCCGCCGATACAAAGTGTAGCAAGACCGGTCTTGGCATCTTTTGCTTCCATCTCGTGAAGAAGGGTAACAAGTATTCTTGCGCCCGATGCTCCTACGGGATGTCCGAGTGCGATCGCACCGCCGTTGGGGTTAAGCTGTTTGTCAACGTCAATGCCGAGGTCCTTGCCTACTGCTACAGACTGTGCAGCAAATGCTTCGTTGGCTTCGATGATATCGAAGTCTTCGATCTTCATGTTAGCCTTGGCCATAGCCTTTCTGGTAGCTGCAACAGGTCCGATACCCATTACTTCGGGACGAACACCTGCAAGTGCGCCTGCTACGTAAGTAGCCATGGGCTTAACGCCAAGTTCTTTTGCCTTTTCTTCGCTCATAACAACGATAGCTGCCGCACCGTCGTTGATACCCGATGCGTTACCTGCGGTAACAACTCCGTCGGGGTTAATAGGACGAAGCTTCTGAAGTCCTTCGATCGTTGAACCGGGACGGGGACCTTCATCCTTGTTGAAGATTATTGTTTCTTTTTTCTTTTTGATCTCTACGGGAACGATCTCCTTGTCAAAAGAACCGTTTTCCTGAGCTGCACAAGCCTTTAACTGGCTCTTAAGTGCGAACTCATCGAGTTCTTCTCTTGTAAGGTTCCATTCCTTGGCTATATTGTCAGCCGTTGTGATCATATGATAATCGTTGAATGCATCCCAAAGAGCATCCTTGACCATTGTATCCACAAGACCGCCCTGGCTCTGTGAAGGCCACATCATACGATAACCGTATCTGCCGTTGGGAATGGCAAAGGGTGCCATTGACATGTTCTCTGTACCGCCTGCAACCACGATGTCGGCATCTCCTGCCTGGATCATCTGTGCTGCCATGTTAACGCAGTTAAGACCGGAACCGCATACAACGTTAACGGTAACTGCGGGACATTCAATGGGAAGTCCTGCCTTGATGGATGCCTGACGGGCAACGTTCTGACCCTGTCCGGCCTGGATAACACATCCCATGTAAACATGATCAACCTGATCGGGTGCTACCCCTGCGCGGTTTAACGCTTCCTTAATAACTATTGCACCGAGTTCCGCTGCGGGAGTGGTGGAAAGTCCGCCGCCCATTGTACCGATCGCGGTACGGCATGCGCCTGCCAAAACAACCTTTTTTGCCATGTTGTGATCTCCTTTATATTTGTTAATTTTTTGTCATTGAGCAAAAGATATTTTACCATAAAGGCACTTAGTCCGCAATAAAAAAATCGGAGTTTTCAGTGGCTTTATTGTAAAAAGCACATGTATTTCAATATACAAAAACCCCTGAAGGATCATCCGTTCATAACGGTATCTCTTCAGGGGTTTAACTGTTAGGATCGCTATCGGTCTTTGTACAGCCCAGGTTGTCGGATATCAGCTCCGATGGGTTATCAGATATCGGCCTCGATAAGACCGTATGTACCGCCTTTTCTCTTGTATACCACACATACCTGATCGTTCTCGGCGTTTACGAATACAAAGAAGTTGTGTCCCAGAAGTTCCATCTGTACACATGCATCTTCGGGATACATGGGCTTGATGTCAAACTTCTTGGAGCGGACGATCTTGATCTCTTCGTCATCCATGTATTCTTTTTCGATAAACTCTCTTTTGAACGCGCCGGCACCCTGCTCACGGTCTGTGATACGGGTCTTATATTTCTTTAACTGTCTCTCGATTATCTCCTCAACAAGGTCGATCGATACATACATATCGTTGGAAACCTGCTCGGAACGGATAATGCTGCCCTTAACGGGGATCGTAACCTCTATCTTTTGTCTTTCCTTTTCAACACTTAAAGTTACATGAACTTCGGTATCGGGTGAAAAATACTTTTCGAGCTTACCGATCTTATCTTCCACTGCACTGCGAAGACCTTCGGTAACGTCGATATTCTTGCCTAAGATGATAAATTTCATACTCATCACTCCCTTCGTAGGATATAGTACTTTTCGTAGAAATATTATAGCACAGAAACTATTTTTTATCCATAATAATCGTCAGCGATATGTAACGTTATTGTTAATGATATGTGACGTTATTGTTAATGATATGTACCGATATCCGTGATCTGATCGTCAACGACTTTAAAGTGAACGATGGGGGCTCCGAGCCCTTCTCTGTGGACCACCAGACACCACTCATCATCGACCTTGGTAATGTTGTAAGGAGTTCCCGGGAATTCCTCTCCCAAAAGAAGCGTTGTCAGATCCTCAAACTGTCCCATCATGAGATGTTCAAGCGAATCGGTCCTTGCAACATATCGAAGATTTGTCTCACCGTATATGCTGGTGGAGGATGTCACATAATAATAATTCTCTATCTTTGTGATCTGCACCATCCCGCCTATCTCAGGCGCAACCGGTATCTCGCGTATCACATCAAAAGTATCTCTTGTGGTCTCAAAGATCGTACAGTTTCCGTATGTTCCCGAAACAAAATACGCCTTGTCTCCTTCAAACATAAAGGAACGTACATAAACACCGTTAAGATCGGGGATATTATACGACCTGTCAAGGAATACCTTGGTGGAGTCCTTGGATCTTTTGAA
>CACYCC010000230.1 GCA_902772805.1 uncultured Lachnospiraceae bacterium
ACGCCCGTCTTTGCCTATCTCTTTATGAATATTTGAAAGTGCTGAATCAACTGTTATCATATGTTATCTCACAGCCCTTTGTATGGGTGTAATTAATTTAATCTTGTTTTAACTTTTCCAGGATTAGCTCTATAAGCACCCTGTTACCTTCATCGTTCATATGAAGACCATCAAAAAGGTAGTCTTTCCAATTGTCCCTGTTAATGCCGCTGTCGTGATAGTAATCCACAAACGAAACACCTGTTTCCAGGGCTAATTCACGTTCATATTCGGCATAGTCCTCTTCGGTTCCGTATCCGAGATCCAGCTCATCGCCGTATCCGGATATCGTAAATGTAAAACACGGTGATATAACGATTATCTCTGCGTTCGGAGCTGCCTTTTTTAAGTTGTTTACGGTTGTCCTGAAAGCTCCCGCAAATGTATTTACATTGAACGGATCGTTTTCATCGTATAACGGAACACCCGAAAGATAATCATTGGTCACCTGCTCTACAATGATATATTTGACATTTTGAAAATCTATCGATTCTATATCTTTTACCGTATCGCCCACATAACCGACTATCTCATTGTATTTGTAATAATTGTCGGGCGAGGCCGCATGTATGGCCGAAAAATCATTGTTTACCATTGCTTCGGAAAGATAGACCATCGAATATCTGTCCCATGCGGAACCGTCACTTAAAACAGCCATTCCGGTGGCGCCTATACCTGCATTGTATACATCAAGACCGGTCGCTTTTTCAAGCAATACCGGAAGGGCGGTATCCGTCCTGTCATTACCGACTCTGCTGTCTCCGAAAAACACAACATCCGGTCTTAATGTTTTTCGCGAAAAGCCCTTTACGGCAAGAATCAGGAGACATACAATACAGACTCCCGCCAATATGGCGGCAATAAGTTTTTGTTTATTCATGATCTTCCTCTGAGGATCCATGCTTTATCCTGTTGCGGATAACATACTGCGGCGAATTGTTCATGCTGATATACATTCTTCCGATATATTCACCGATCATCCCAAGCATCAGCATTATCACTCCGCCCACAAATACAAGTACACTCATCAGCGAAGAAAAACCTTGCGGAACCTGTATCACAAAGTATTTGACGATCGTAAATACACCGTACAAAAAACCCGCAATCGCAAATATCGCTCCGATAGCGGTAAAAAACCGTAAGGGCTTGATAGAAAAAGCTGTAAAACCGTTGATCCAGAGATTTAACAGTTTCCCAAACGTATATCCCGAAGTCCCTATCGTACGGCTTCTGTGATTTACATCGACATTGACTATCTTTCCGGTCGATCTCAGCACAAGCCCGATAACATAGGGATAGGCATTTTCATAACGGATCATGTCATTCACCACAAAACGCTTTACGGCAAAATAGCTGGATACATACAGTTCCTTGGGCTTTCCCAATAGTTTTTCGGCCATTTTTTCGTTCATGAACGTTCCGAAATTTCTGAAGACCGAATGCTTTTTGTGTGCGTATTTTGCATAAACCGCATCTGCACCGTTTTCAAGCGCTTCTATAAGTTTTCCGCACTCATCCGCCGGTGTCTGACCGTCATCGTCAAGACAGATCACATAATCGCCGCAAGACTCTCTAAGTCCCGCCATCAGGGCACTGTGCTGCCCGAAATTTCTGGCAAAATCTATACCGGTGATGTTATCGTGCTCATCACAGAGTTCTCTGATAACCGAAAAAGTATTGTCGGGTGATGCATCATTTACGAGTATTATCTCGTAGCTGTAATCCAAAAGTTTTTCCATGGAAGAGTCGATCTCTTCCACAACGCTTTTGATGGTCAGTTCCGATCTGTAGCACGGAATTACAAAAGAAATCTTTTTCATGTTCCCTCTATCTTGCATAATATTCGCAGACTTTCCTGACTGCTGTTATTGTATCGTTGACGTCTTTATCGCTCATGGCGGCATAAAAAGGAATGCTCAATATATTTTCATATACTTCCTCAGCAACGGGACAAAGGCCCTTTTTATAACCGAGCTTTTCGTAGTAGGGATGTCTGTAGACCGGAATATAGTGAACCTGCGGGCATGTTCCCTCTGCATAAAGCGCATCAAAGAATTCCCGCCTTGTACATTTAAGTTCCGCGGGATCTATCCTTAGGATGTAAAGATGTTGTGTTGTATCCGAATCGGAAAGAGACTCCTGAAGAATAAGTCCTTTAACATCCGAAAAAGCCGCATCGTATATGCGTCTTATTTCCTTGCGTCGTTTATCGAATTTTTCAAGTTTATTAAGCTGACTTATCAAAAGGGCTGCCTGAAAATCGGTAAGACGGTAGTTGAATCCCAGCATTATCTGCTCCTGATACCACGGTCCCTCGGATTCGCGCACCATTTCGGCAGGATCCTTGGTGATACCGTGAGATCTTAAAAGATGCAGTTTCTTATAGAGTTCATCGTCATTGGTCATGCAGGCCCCACCCTCACCGGAAGTAACGGTCTTAACGGGATGGAAACTGAAAGTCGTGATATCCGCGATCGATCCGACAGGTCTTCCCTTATATCTGGTACCTATTGAATGTGCGGCATCCTC
>CACYCC010000231.1 GCA_902772805.1 uncultured Lachnospiraceae bacterium
ATAGCTGCCATCAAAGATTCCCTTCAGTACATCAGCAATGCAAGAAGTACTCTCGGTGCATACGAAAACAGACTTGAACACACAATAGGAACTCTCGACATTTCCGAAGAAAACATGACGGCCGCATATTCGAGGATCATGGATTCCGATATGGCCGAAGAAATGACCGAATACTCCAAGAACCAGGTTCTGGTACAGGCCGGAACATCAATGCTTGCGCAGGCCAATGAACGTCCCGCAGAGGTTCTTCAGTTATTACAGTAATAAGGAGTGACTCATGACAAAAGAAAAAAAGCAGAGTTTTACTTTTCGTGTTTCCAATGCCAACAAAACGGAAATGATCGCGATACTTTATGATATCGCCATTGAATACATAAACGAAGCCTTTGTGTCCGCAGATTCCGGTGATACTGTAAGTTTCAGGGACAATGTAAACCGAATCCGCAGCACCGTAAGGGAACTTATGGCCTCTCTTAACACACAGACCGAACTTGGAAGAACGTTTTTAAGTCTCTACATTTTCTGTAACGAACAGCTTACAAAAGCGTATCTCGATATAGATAAAAAACCGCTTGAAACCGTGCTTAAGATGTTTACGACACTGTCGGGAGCATACAAAGAAGCGGGCCTTAAAGATGCATCGGGACCTGTCATGAAAAACACCGAATCGGTGTTCTCGGGACTTACCTACAACAAGTCTTTATCTCTTGACAGTATCTCTACCGGAGCATCGAACAGAGGTTTCCTGGCCTGAATTTATAATAAATAAGTAGGAAATCTTTTCGAAAATCTTGTTTTTGACAAGCAAAAACCTTGTATTCATCAGCCCTGCAGCCGTGCCGCGGGGCTGATTTTTGTTTTTCTTTGTGAAAATTTACCAAAATTAAACAAATGTTGAAAAATGACTTGCCAAATCATTAAGCGATAAATATAATCGGCTTACAAAACACGACTCGAGTCAATGCTAAAGGCGGTGATGGAAATGAGTTGTTTTTGAAATAGCGACGGTATCGTTACTGGGGGTGGCGATCATCATCGATATTTGCAAACACAAAATTCCTAACCTTCTTCTGGTGATCATACTGATTATCAATCTTTTTTCCGGGGAGATAAAATTCGATAATTCAATAACGTTAGAGGAGACGCTTACTAAGTTTGCCTGTCTGGCGATCATCTTCGCGATAATGTTTCCGTTCTTTTCGATCGGAGCATTGGGAGCCGGTGATGTAAAGCTGATCCTTATAACAGCCATCGTAATGAAACAGCCATTATTCTTTTTATTTGCTGTGTTTCTGTGGGCGGCGTTCATATCTTTGATAAAGATCATGTGCGTAAAAAACGTTAGGGAACGGATCAAGTATCTCTCCGAATATGTCAGATCAACTATCCGCTTAAAAACAATACTTCCCTATCAGGACCCCAACATTAATAGCGAAGACAAAAAGAATTACTCCATCCATCTGTCGGTTCCGATATTCCTGGGTGCAGTCAGCTGCTTTATCATTAAATGCTTTTGAAAAGGAGAATCTTATGGGAAAAACCTTATTTGCGGTATGCGATTCAGAAAAAGAATATGCGGAAAAGATCTATGAGTTCATCCATGCAACTCAACCCGATCGTTTCGAACCCGTTCTTTTTACCGGACTGAAACAGTTAAATGAGTATTCATCCAAAAAAGCGGCAGGCGTTGTCCTGATATGTGAGGAAATGGCCGACGAATTCGAATGTAACGATCAAAAATCCGTTGTGATCGTATTAAGCAAAGAGAAAAAAGAGATTGTTGGCGGAAGAAGAGCTGTCTATAAATACAGATCAGCAAAAGAGATCATGAAGAAGGTGATGGAATACTGTTCGGAAAGCAATACCGATACATTGCGTCGAAACTGCGAAAAACCTCTTAAAGTGATAGGCGTATATTCTCCGATCAAAAAAACCTTTCAGACAACATACGCTATTACCTTGGGGCAGATTCTGGCAGAGAAGGGAAAAGCCTTATATCTTAATTTCGAATGCTTTTCGGGTTTTGATTATATGATGAAAACCCTCAGTAATTCAAAATCGGATCTTATGGATCTTATGTATTTCTGGGAATGCGGAAGCGAGAATTTCTCATACAGGCTCGGCAGCATTACCGAAAAGATCGGAAATCTTGACTATGTCAGACCGGTTCATTCATTTATGAATTTTGAAGGGATCTCTTCCAAACAGTGGATCGAATTTATTAAAGCTTTTGAAGAATACACGGATTATGAATACCTTATCCTCGATCTGTCAGAAAAACTGAACGGCCTGTTTGAAATTCTCAGGTTGTGTTCCACGGTCTATTCCATAACAGACAACCGAAGGATATCTTCGGCAAAAATGAGACAATATGAAACTCTTTTATGCGAATGCGCATACGATGATGTCCTTGACAAAACAAGGAAGATAAACATTCCTCTTTTCAGGGAAATACCGGAGAATTATGAACTGCTTCCCTATTCAGATCTGGCCGGATATATCAAAAAAGAGATCGCTTTCGCAGATGAAAAACGAAAAGAAAAGAGTGGTGTGATTTGAGTCGCGTTAATATCGGACTTAAGCAAAAAATACTGACAGAAACCGTTGAAAAGATAGATTTTTCCGGAACACTCGATGAAGCGAAAGTATACGGTTATATCGATGACGTCTTACTGGAACACGATGAGCGAAAAAAGTATTCGCCTAACGAGATCAAGAATCTGCGCGAAGAGATATTCAGTTCACTCAAAAAAATGGATATTCTTCAGCAATATCTGGATGATGAAGACATCACCGAAATAATGATAAACGGAAAAGACAGCATTTTTATCGAAAAATCGGGCAGACTGTACAAAACCGACAGATCTTTTGAGTCCGACAATAAACTGGCTGATGTGATACAGCAAATAGTTGCAGGCTGTAACAGAAGTGTAAATGAAGCCAATCCGATCGCGGATGCAAGACTTTCCGACGGCTCGAGAGTTAACATTGTTCTTGCTCCGGTTGCTTTGAACGGCCCGATCGTGACCATACGAAGATTTCCGCGTGAACCTATCACGATGAACAAGCTTAAAGAACTTGATTCGATCACCGGCGAAGCGGCTGATTTCCTTAAAAAGCTTGTAGTCAGCAAATATAATATTTTCATTTCAGGCGGAACCGGTTCCGGAAAAACCACATTTCTGAACGCCCTGTCTCAGTATATTCCTACACAGGAACGGATCGTAACCATCGAAGACAGTGCCGAATTGCAACTTCTGGAAGCGGAAAATCTTGTCAGACTCGAGACACGCTCTTCAAATCTCGAAGGATGTAATGAGATCACGGTGCGGGATCTTATCAAAACATCATTAAGAATGCGGCCCGAGCGGATCATAGTCGGTGAAGTCAGAGGGCCCGAAGCACTCGATATGCTTCAGGCTATGAATACGGGGCATGACGGATCTTTATCAACAGGACATGCCAACAGCACCAAAGATATGTTAAGCAGACTTGAAACAATGGTATTAATGGGAATGGATCTCCCGCTATATGCCGTAAGATCGCAAATAGCGGGAGGGATAGACATTATAGTTCATCTTTCAAGACAACGGGATCATACCCGTAAAGTAGTCGAAATAAGCGAAATTGAAAAACTAAAGGAGGGAGAAATCATATTAAATACATTATTTGCCCGTATAAACGGGCAGCTTGTCAGGCAAAACGATCTTATTCACAAAGATAAACTGTTAAAAGCGTTTTCATAATCATGAGAAGGTATAACGAATACAGGTTTTCATTTATGGAAGTACTGGGGGGTATTTCTCTATATTTGATAATTCTGATCGCAACGGCGTATTTATTTTACAGATCATTTGTTTTTTTACTTATCTCTTTCGCCGGAATTCCATTTTTTATGAAACAATACAAGATCCGATTGATCGAAAAAAGAAAAACCAGACTTTCGGAAGAGTTTTCTGAAGCATTGTACAGCGTAAGTGCCAACGTCAGAGCAGGATATGCTCTTGAAAATGCATTTAAAGAAGCCAGAAAAGACATGTTGCTGTTTTTCGGTGACAAGAGCCTTATGGCCGAAGAACTGGCCTATATAACAAAGGGGCTCGGTATCAACCAAACTCTGGAAAGTCTTTTGACAGACCTTGGAGAAAGAAGTCGGATCGACGACATAATAACCTTTGCCAGAGTATTTGAAACAGCCAAAAGAAACGGCGGTAATATCCGCGGTGTGATCGAAAAGACCGCTGAAACATTAAAGTCCAAAGCCGAAATTGAAAAAGAGATACAGGTCATAATTGCGGAAAAGAAATTCGAATTAAAGATCATGGAATTTATACCGTATCTGATGATCGCTTATATAGGATTCACTTCCAAAGGCTATTTTGACATTATGTATCACAATGTCCGCGGAGTACTGTTTATGAGTGCATGTCTTGGCGTATATATTCTGGCAATACTATTGGGAAACAAAATAACAAAGATAAATGTATAAACACAGAAAAATGGCGAAACTCTCATCACGCGAGATCATTGTCATCGCTGTAATACTGCTACTGACGCTTATCGCATTTTTAAGATCCGGAAGCGAATCGGTTATCACCGAAGAAGGAACAATAATACGTGAAGATTATACCGGAAAGGACCGGTCGGTATCACTGGTAGCCGACATAGAAAATGTCGGAAGCAAGGAATACGAAATAGATGTCAGTAAAAGGCAATTGTCGTACGAAGAGATTGAGAAGTTGTACAAAGATTTTTACCCGATCCTCATAAATACGATGCTTAACGGCAACAGCTCCTCCGACATGATAACCGGCGATCTCTGCTTTCCGGACAGTATCGAAGGATATCCTTTTGAAATATCGTTTTCATGTAAAGACAGGGATTGTATAGGATATGACGGAAAACTGTTGGCATCTGAAAGCGGTAAGACTGAAATAACCTGCCAAGTCTCATATCTGGATTGGAAAAAGGACTTTATTCTTTCAGCCGAATACCATCCCGAATTATACAGCCCCCAAAAAGATATCCCTGAAATGCTGGAAGAATCACTGATCGACATCGACAAGATCGATCCTCTGGAGGATCATGTGTCACTTCCGCCGGAGGTGGACGGACATAAAGTAACTTATTACGATCCCGAAAGCAAAAAGAATCCTTTGATCCTGTTACTCGGCATATCAGCTGCTTTTATGGTGTTGATAGCCGCACAAAAAGACAGAAAAGACGAAAAGAAAAAGAGGCGCGAAGAAATTCAACACGAATATCCTGTTGTTCTTCAAAAGATGGTCATGTATCTGTCATCGGGGATCAATATCAGAAACTGCTGGATCAGAATATATGAGGACTCCGTGATCATGAAAAGAAAGAACCCCATATATCGGGAAATTGAAGAAATGATAAATGAAATAAAAACCGGTATTTCCGAAGAAACGGCATATACCAACTTTTCAAATCGGGTTGCATTGCCGGAAGTTACAAGAATGACTTCGTTATTGTCACAAAACCTGAGAAAAGGAAGCACGGATATCAGTAATCTGTTAAGTGAAGAGGCCGGACAAGCATTTGAAGACAGGAAACGAAGAGCCAAGATCAAGGGCGAAGAAGCGGGAACCGCCCTGTTGGGTCCTATGATCCTGTTAATGATAGTAGTAATGGTAATGATCATGGTTCCCGCATTCTTAAACATTTAAACAGGAGGAAGCATATGAGGTGTAAAGGATTTAAAGAACTGATGAAAGAAGAAGAAGGTATGGGAACGGTTGAGGTAATACTGATAATCGTTGTTCTGGTGGGCCTGGTTGTCATTTTCAAAAAGGAGCTCGTTGAAATAGTAAATGACTTGTTTGATAAGATCGCAAAGCAGACAAAAAAAATCTGAATACGCGTATGTTACTGTTTTCTTTACTGCTGCCATAGCTATCATTATGTCCCTTGTGATAACTATGTTTTACGAACTGAGAGACAGTGCGAGCCGTATGAAAACCGTATGTTCTGTAGATACGGGGCTTACCTCTGCCTTCGGAGAATATAACAGGCAGTTATGGGAACAGTATGGTCTTATATTCGTAGACTCTTCGTATTTATCCGATTCATCCGGAATGTCGTTAAGCGAAGAACATTTAAAGTCTTTCATCAATAAAAATATGGATGAAAGTCGACTGGGGTTATTGGGTGGCAAAGATTTACTGAAACTGGAATGTACAAATGTCGAAACTACGGGAGTGTGCCTGGCTACAGATAACAATGCGGCTTCTTTGAAACACCAGGCGGTAAATCTCATGCGATACCATTACAAAATAGCTTATATAGACAAGGTTTTGGACTGGGTAAATACGATAGAGGCACAAGGTCTGTCAGGAGGGGCTTCTTATGAAGAAGCATATAACGCGGCCGGAGAACTGAATTCCAAGTACGGAGTGGATTACTCCGGCTGGCTTCCCTCCGATTCCGGAGGAAACTCTCTTTCTGAAGATTATATTGCCCCTTGGAGCCTTTTAAACAAAGTGGCCTATTCCGGAAACATTTCCACAACCCGTGTTGACTTAACTTCTTATGCCGGAAGGCGGAATTTAAATCGGGGAAATCTTAAATATGATCATAAAAACGGACCCGAAGAGTATTTTTTCCTTCGCGAATATTCGATGTTAAAATGCGGTAATTATATTAATCCCAAAAGTAATTCCGTTCTTTCGTACCAGACCGAATTCCTTGTATCCGGAAAGAATTCCGATCCCGATAATCTGCTTTCGGTTATCCGACGGATCATGGTAATAAGGGAAGCCGCAAACATAATGACTCTTTATTCGGACTCTGTACGTATGGGAGAGATCAGAAGTTTTTGTGAAGCTGTCTGTACACTTTTGGGAATCCCCGCCGCCTCAGAATTGTTGGCAGCTATTGTAGTTGCCTGCTGGGCAAATTACGAAAGCATAACGGATGTAAAAATCCTTCTGAAAGGAGGAAAAATACCCCTTATAAAAGACAGCGGTCAGTGGATAACCGGTCTTGAAAGTGCTCTTTTCGGAGCAGGCAGCATTGAAGAGTACGATGAAGGGCTCTCTTATGAAGACTATTTGCGTATATTATTGTATCTGACGGGAGAAAACAAACTTACACAAAGGCTGATGAGTACGATAGAAATGGATGTAAGAAAAACTGCCGATAACGATCATTTCAGGCTTGATAACTGCTTTGATGCCTGGGAAATGCGGATAACGGTCATTTCCAAATTAGGTCCGGAATATACAGCTGTTCGCAAAAGGCGCGTAATTGAATGAGGGTTTTGATGATGTCCTTTTTTGATCTTAAGAACAACGATGAAAAAATAAAAAAAGAAAGTATTCTCTCCCGAAAAAACGATCTGTTCATATATGAGTTCTCCAAACCTCTCAAAGCGCAAAAGAGGATATCATCAGAACTCTCAGCTTCCGCAACCGTTGAGGCAGCAATGATATTTCCGCTTATCACATTTTTCTTTATGAGCATTATCTGGTTCATGAACCTGTATTACATTCATTCGGAAGTAGGGGCCCGCCTTAATCTGATAGGGAATGAAATGGTTTCACTTTCTTATCCTTATCATATTTTTATAAACGGTGATGATAATAAAGATATTAAGGATCTTATCATTTCCGTGGGATGGTCAGAACTGTATGTAAAATCCGAACTTCAAAAACTTGATGTATATGATCGCATAGAGTCTATGACAACTCTTTTAAGCGATTTTCTTGCGGAAGACGCAATAGATATTGTTGTTACCTATTCGATACAACCGATAATTCCAATACCGGGAATACCTGAAGTTATTTTATGTAATCATTTTTATTCAAAAATGTATACCGGTTATTCGGGAAAAGAAACTTCGGTCGATAAAACGGTCTATATCACACAAAGCGGAAGTGTTTATCACACCGATTTAGAATGCAGGGCCTTAAAATGCGATATTCACAGAGTCCGCTTTTCATCCCTTGATACTTTAAGAAATCTTGACGGATCTAAATACTATCCTTGCAAGAAGTGCCAAAACACCGGATTTGACAATACGGTATATATTACCGATTACGGTAACAGATATCATTCAACCGGCCAGTGCAGTGAACTAAAACTGGATATTTTCGAAGTTCCGCTCTCTTTGGTAAACGGCAGGCACAAATGTCGATTTTGCGGTAACTGAGCGAAACGAAAGGAATAAATGAATTACGATTACAGGCAATGGATCATACTCTTGATAGTACTAATTCCCTCATCTCTATATGACATTAAACGACACAAAATCAGTTTATGGTTCATTGCTGTAAATCTCCCTTGTGGCATTCTGCTCACCGCTCTTTTGTCCGGTATGCCTTCGGTATCCGAGTATTTCGTTCGATTCTTTCCTGGAATCGTCATACTCTCCGTGGCATACCTTGCAAAAGGGTGTATCGGAGCCGGAGACGGACTTGTATGTTTGTTTATCGGAACCGTTCTTAAATTCGGATATGTGATCATGTCAATCTTTTTTGGCTTTGTACTTGCTGCGATATTCGGATTGATAATGCTATGCCTGGGAAAATATAAAACTAAAACCAGATTTGCCTTTTTACCTTTCCTGACACTTGGAGTAATAATATGCGGATTCATTTGACCGGGAACGATCCCGACAAAACATATATTGAAACGGCATATATGACAGTTGAAGCCTCTGTTGTATTTCCGCTTATGATCTTTGCTTTTGGCATAATGGTGTACCTTTTGATACATTCTTATGACAGGTCATTGCTAAGTGCCGATTCTGCCATGACAGCAGTTTATGCCGCGGATGAATATCGAAATAACAAGGAAACTTTTCTTAGAGAAACAGATAAACATTTTTCTCTGATAAAAGCCGAACGGCCCTATCTTTCAACATCCGATCTTTCAATGAGTGTCTCAAAGATCAGCAAACGCATCATAATTGAGAGTACCGTTGACTTTAATATACCGATCAAGAATGCTCTCGGTAATATGTATGATGTGTATGATCTGACTCTTAACGACCGTAAAGAAATGACTATACTTGATCCGGCATCAATGATGCTTATGACCGAAGATCTTACAAGATAAGCCGGATTCAGATCCGAAGGGAGTATACGATGATCTATAATATCAAAAATGAACTTGGAAGAACCTATCTGATCGCAGGTATCGACTTTAAGATTGAAGACGATTTCAGAGTACAGATGATGACAGAAAATGAAATACCCGGTCTTCTTCCTTTAAGTGTCCGGATGATCGACGGAGAAAAACGTGCTTACTACGATATAACGGATAAAATCAGTTTTACCCGAAAAATGACAGGAAAAGAAGCCGATTACAACGATCTAAAGAAACTGGCGACTTCTATGCTTTGTGTCTGCGACAATTTAAGTGAATACCTGCTTGATGAATCAAATCTGATCATAGAACCGGATCTTATCTTTTCGGATGTTAAAAGCGGCGAATATGAGTATATATATATTCCCGCCAAAACAGAGTATTCCGACGGTCCGCGTGACGATCTGATGGAGCTTATGAATTTTCTGATCACTTGCCTTTCCTCAGATGATCCGGATGCCGTCAAAGCCGGTTATGCCATGTATGAACTTGCTTCTTCGGGAAGCGTAAGTTTAAAGTCATTATATGAAAAAGTTGAAAGCTCAAAGGAAACGATTGAAACATGTTCCGAGGATGATTTTTCTTTTGAAGAGCTGTCAAACGATCTTGAAAGTGTTAACGAACTGACACCGGTAAGATACAGATTTTCGATCAAAGAATTCGTATCCCTTGCATTAATGGGCCTCGGCATCATATCTATGGGGTTTTGGGCTTACCTTCAATTCTTTTATGTTTAGGGGAAGTGTGATACAATGTCCTTGCCGATACGGCTTAAACAGGCATAAAAGAGGATTTGTATATGTTTGATGATAAGGTTCTTGATTGCTTTTTAAAAGATCAGCTTAGATTATTTCCCGAGAAAGTTGCCGAAACACCCGAAGAGGCAGCAGAGTTTTTGGAAGAAGTGTTTGCTACGGTCGTTAAAGGCAAAAAAGAAGTTCTTGAATATTTCGAAGAGGAAGGGATCGATATGGATCCCGAAACGATATTCGATGCCGAAGAAGTATTTGATATCGGTGACGGCCGCTATCTCATCGTTGAGGCATAGTATATGAATATCTTTAAACGCGATCTTTCAGGACACAAATCATATATTGATATTTTAAGGATCATTGCAATTTTTATGGTGTACTATGTTCATACCGGTACACGGGCAATGCATCATTACCAGATAGAGGGCGGACCCATCAGTTATTATGCCGCTCTTTTTCTTAATACTCTGGCACTTGCCGGCCCTCCAATATTTTTTGCGATCTCCGGCGGCCTTTTACTTTCAAGAGATATCGATCTTAAAAAACTCCTTACCCGCCGGATTCCCAAATATATTCTTATAATCCTGATCTTTAACCTTTTACAGCTTTATTACAAGGCGATCGCTTCGCCCGAAATGCTTCAAAATCCGTTTTTGGACCTTCTGAAGATGATCTACGGGTATACACTTATTGCCCAGTACTGGTTTTTAAATGCTTACCTTGTTTTCCTGTGTCTTTTACCCGTATTGGCCGCAGCCGCCAAAAATATGTCCCGGAAAGCTTTTGAATATCTTATCGGCCTTTTCCTGGTGATCGAATTTGCACTTAAGATACTTGAATATTTCATGGAAACAGAACGGATCGCGCTCAACTTCGGCCCGTGGGATTCCATACTGATTGCTCCGTTTGTCGGATTTTACATTGAAAAGTATTTTAAAGATCTGACAAGCGACCGCACTAAACTGATCATCATTAATTTTGCTGCACTGGTAGCGGTAATATGCAATGTACGTTATATGGATGTTCTTTATAAAAATGAACTTCCTTCTGCCTATCTGGGAGGGACGGTCATTTTGATCGTTATGGCCGTCTATACAGATGTTAAATTGCTTCTTGATGAACGAATAAACAAAAAACACACCGCCACGATCTTTAAGATCCTGGGTGACGGTGTGTTCCTGGCATATCTGATCGAAATACAGATGAAAGATCTTTATATCGGTTTTTACGATAAAACGGTTAATACGATAAGCTGGCTCGGTGCCACCGTATTATGGCTTATTCCCGGGATACTGACTGCGATACTCATAAGATTTGTTTTAAGTCTCATACCCGGAGTAAGAAAGATCATTCCGTAACTTCGTATTCAAGTATCAGTGCGGTATAAGGAGCAAGATCGAGCGAGATCGAATAATCCTTGTAATCGCACAGATCTTTTACGGCGGTGTATTCTTTTTCTATTTCATTGCCGTTTCCGCCAAATCGCTTTTCATCACTGTTTAACAGAACTTTATATTTTCCGGGTGAAGGAACTCCGAATTTATAGCCTTCCCATTTCATAGGTGTCATGTTGTGAATGAACAACAGGCATCTTTTATCGTCTGCGGTACGGCGTATGAACACATAAGTGCTCTTGTCTTTATCATCGGCTTTGATCCATTCAAAACCTTTCCAGGAATTGTCGTCTCTGTAAAGGCACGGGTACGATCTGTATATCTCAAGAAGATTTTTGACATACTCTTTCATTCCGGCATTGAGCGGATTCTCAAGCAGGTACCAGTCAAGTTCTCGTTCCTCGCTCCACTCTCTTTCCTGTCCGAAATCCTGACCCATAAAAAGAAGTTTCTTGCCCGAGTGACCGAACATAAATGTATATCCGACTCTTAAGTTGGCGTATTTGTCCACTTTGTAACCGGGCATTTTCTCTACCATAGAGCATTTGAGATGTACGACTTCATCATGTGACAGAGGAAGAATGTAATTTTCATACTCGTTGTAGCTCATGGCGAAAGTCATATTGTAATGATTGTCGCGCCTGAAATACGGGTCCAGCTTCATGTATTCACAGAAATCATGCATCCAGCCCATATTCCATTTAAATGAAAATCCGAGTCCGTCTTCTTTGACATCTCCCGTAACCTTTGGCCATGCCGTTGATTCTTCGGCTATGGTCATAAAACCGGGATATTCCTGGTGAACGATGGAATTAAGATGTTTGAAAAACTCGATGGCTTCAAGATTCTTGTTGCCGCCGTATTTATTGGAAACCCACTGACCTTCTTTTTTACCGTAATCAAGATAGAGCATGGATGCGACAGCGTCCACGCGGATTCCGTCAATATGGAATTCCCTTATCCAGTAAAATACATTGGCGATCAGGAAATTCTTGATCTCGGTCTTGCCGTAATTAAAGATCTTGGTACCCCATTCGGGATGTTCGCCAAGTCTGGGATCGGGATGCTCGAAAACGGGAGCCCCGTCATAATCGGATAAACCGTGCGCATCTTTGGCAAAATGAGCCGGAACCCAGTCAAGTATTACTCCGACTCCGTTTTTGTGAAGCTGATTGACAAGATACATGAAATCCTTGGGTTTACCATATCTTGATGTAGGAGCATAATAACCGGTAACCTGATAACCCCATGATCCGTCAAAGGGATGTTCGGCTATACCCATAAGTTCGATATGGGTATATTTCATCTCCTTACAGTATTCGACTATCCTGTCCGCAAATTCCCTGTACGAATAATAGCCCCCGTCTTCACGACCGGGATGTTTCATAAATGAACCTATCTGACATTCATAGATCGCCAGAGGTTCTTTAAACATATCATGGCTTTCTCGTTCCTTGAGCCATTTGGAATCGCCCCATTTAAATCCTTCGAGGTTTGTGACCTTCGAAGCGGTTCCGGGACGTTTTTCCGCATAATTGGCAAAAGGATCCGCCTTGTATAAAGTTCTTCCGTCAGGGGTTTTGATAAAGAATTTGTATAAAGAATCCTCTTTGACACCCTCCACAAAAGTGGCCCAGATTCCGCCAGGGCCAAGTTTTGTGAGCGGTATATCCCATTCCTGCCAGTTATTGAAATCACCGACAATGTACACTTCGGCGGCATTGGGTGCATATGTTGCGAAATATACACC
>CACYCC010000232.1 GCA_902772805.1 uncultured Lachnospiraceae bacterium
GCCGATTGCCGTTATATAGAGCGTATAGGCATCGTCTGTCGGAAGATAAAGCTGTTTTTCACCATCGCCTGAATACGAGCAAAGGATACTGCTTCCTTCAATCGACTGAGGCATATCATTCCGAAATTCGGCGACAACCTGTCCCTCGCTGTTTTTTACCACAACATCCACTGGGCAGTTAATACGAATCATTCTCGATCGGTCGGGGATATACAATTTCTGAGCTGTACTAGTATAATTCTTATCCTGGCTTTTAACCCATGCAAAGCAGAGTTCCGGAAAATGAGCCATTTCAATTTTGTCGATATTCATAAGCAAGGAAAGAATTACATTTGAACTTTCCGTTTCTCTTAATCCGGTGAGGACAGCTTGGATGAGAATTTTTAGTCCAACTTTAAAAGTGGCTATCTGCTCTTCCGTCATATGTGCACGCAGATTAAGTCCGTGTGTTTCGTAATAATCCACCAGTCGGTCATATATCCGTCCAAGCCCTTCATCCGTAAACTCCGTGCTGAGGATATCGTCCGCACCATATATTATTTCTATAATACTGGAGGATGCCGCAATCGCTTCTATCACATCGGTATAAGAACTATACTGACCCATGGCAAGATAAATTAGTGTGCTCAATCCGTTCTCGATACTGTCTGCATAGACTTCCCTTGATCCAATGTTTTTAGACATCATTCTCAAGAAAGAAACATTATTATCGCTGAAAGGACTAAAATCTATATTAACGTGATTATGAATTAATTGATATATTCCTAAAACGGTGGAGATTGGAACTATAACATCATATTTCCGAAACAGGTCGATTTTCGAAACCGTATCGGTCAATTTCATATTACTTCCGGATCCATGAACATCATAACCACAATGCCTTCGTAATTCGAGAATTCCTCGGATATATTCATATGCAGAAGAGAAAATCCCATATCCGGCATACTGTGTAAAATCAACTTCCGTCCGGTCGCAGAAGGATGTCATCTTTCCGTCATATAAATCTTGAAGCACCTTTAACCATTCGGTCTCGAAGTCTCTCGCTTGTCCTAAATTATGCAGGAAAGATGCGATTGATTCTTGTTCTTTTGAAAACCTTTCTCTGACATCATCTCGTATGGTTGATATAATCGAGTCAAATTGTTTTTCATATTCGGAAAGGAAAACATAGGATTCCTGAACCGCTTTCGAACCAATGGCCGTATACTCTCTCATCATATTTGCTGACATTAAATTGTAATATGATGTTTTTTGGGGGGCTGGAATTACGCGTTCATCAACGCCATATCGGATGAAGCCCCAATCTTCCATCGCTACAAGTGGAACCATATCATTAGGATTAACAATGTTATGAATATTGGTGTAAGTCTTTGCTTTATCAAGAGAACAAACTTCATCGCTCAGCCCTTGTGGCGTCTCGAAACAATAAGCAAACAGGTTTTCCGGTAGAATTGTTTTCTCATAACCGGCCATCCCGATTCGTTTCTCATCAGAAAGTTCACCGGCAAGAAGGTTCACTGTGGCAGCACCACGACTATATCCCGTCACCCATAGTTTTACATTATCATGTATTTTCCCGTAATGTTCTTTGACAAATTCGTTCAAACGGTCTTTCGCAATGTCTTTAGCTGCCTCAAATCCCGCATGGTTTCCGCTTCTTCCCAGTTTAAAATTTCCGCCGAATTCCGAGTAATAATTACTTCCGCGAGTTACCAACACAATTAACGTGTAGTCCCCGGAATCCGACGTTATATTCTTCATACCGACAATGACTCCCATCGTATCCATTCCGGGGTCTTTATCATAATCGGGATTATGATCGATCGGATCGAATCCTATTTCCTTCAGCAAATTGGTTGCATTTTCCCATTGGGTCTTTGAATTCTCGTTTGAAGGAAATGCAGCCATGGTAAGACACATCGACATCGTTGACAGGCTCGGATTGTAAATAGCGGCGTTCTCTTCAAAGTAAGATTCTTCAAAGAAATACCGTTCCGTATAATCCGTCC
The DNA here is from genome assembly GCA_902772805.1 of uncultured Lachnospiraceae bacterium. Lineage (GTDB taxonomy): Bacteria > Bacillota > Clostridia > Lachnospirales > Lachnospiraceae > UBA1258. The sequence continues at coordinate 2,010 of CACYCC010000232.1, forward strand.
CTGCATTATATGGCGCGTACGAAAATGTTCCTTTCGTTCCGATCACGACATTGTTTATCATTTCTTCAAAGACAAACCGAAACTCGCTTGCCTCGTAAACCGGATAAAAACAGCCTTCGCTTGCAATTTCTTTCAGAACTAACTCAAATAAGGCTGCCGGACCTTTCACGGAATCCGGGCAGTCCTCCATCATTTTCAGGACACCAATCGTATATATTTTTACGCCTTGTGCCTTAATTGCTTCTGCATATTGATATGCGACATTGGCATAGGCATAAAGATTTATCCCGGAGTTAAGATTATACCAATTTCCTCCAACAACACTATCGTCCCAATGTCCAGAATAATCGTTTTCACCTTCATCTGTCATGCCTGACGAAACGAGAACAATCGACTTCATTGCATCCGCGTCAGAAATAGATGATAACAACTCATTGGCTTTTTTCAATGCATCGCCTAAGTTTTTTCGTCCTCCTATCATCGACAGGTTATTGATATTGCTCTTAATGGTATCGATATCATCCGAAAAGCCCTGTTCAATCTGAGCAGTTCTTCCATATGAGACAATTGCCACTTGTGTTCCCCGGACTTGATCAAGCGCATCAGTAAACCTATTGGCAGCTTGCTTTACCTCATCCAAGGGAGATTTTGCAGAAAAAATCACCTCACCGGTAGTCGTGTCAATAAAATCAGCGCTTCCGGAAGTGTCAACAATAAGTATAATATATCTGTTTGCTGCATCTGCTTTTGCATGATATGGCCCGACAGCCGCACATATCATCACAACACATAATAACAATGCAAAGATTCTGTTTACGAATCCGCGGCTGAAAGAATACTGTCTTTTCATCATGGTCATTTCCTCCGAATTGTTTTTCGGGAGAGATAAGTAAACTATGTGAACCCCTTCGCATTACACCTTCTCACCCACAAGTAATCATACAACAAGCGAAGACGAAAATCAATCTCATGTAAGCCATCCCACGGTCGATGAGAAGCCGCATGAAGGGAGATGTAATTGCCACTCGCGCATAGGCGATTGTAACCAAATGTACGAGTGATGGATTGGCGCCAGGAAAGTATAAAAAACAGATTACTCCAAACTCTTTAAGAAACCCACAGTTAATTCCTCAAAAAGGTTTTCGAAAGTATTGTTTTCTTCTATGCGATATATTAAGGGTGCAGGAAGCGGTGTATCTCCACCAATTAAGAGAGAACCAAAAAAACGGCGTGTTTCCGCCAACTTAAGAGAAAACCTAAAAAAGCGGTATGCCTTCACCAATATAAGCGAGAACCTAAAACAGGGGCGGAAAAGACCGCCCCTTTTCCTGCGCGAAAGGACATTCAATGAAGTTTTATCATAGAAAGCATTGTTTTACAGCACTTTTTAAGCAGTATTGCTTCTGCTGTCAAGTTTGATGCCCTGTGTCAAAAAGCACATGTCATTTTTCGTTATGTTACCTTGGATATTTACGAGATTGCGGGTTGGACTTTCACAGGCGTCGGCGCCCGGCGTTTCACATTTCGGCCTCTCCCGTGCCCTCCGAAATGTCTTTCTTACGACCGTTTTGCCTTTTTCCGAAGGCGAACAAAAACGGCACTGTGTAACTCA
>CACYCC010000233.1 GCA_902772805.1 uncultured Lachnospiraceae bacterium
CGCTTCGCATCAACGGCTTTGGAGGCTTTCGCCGCTGCCGCATTATCACTTATTAAGCTGTTATATGCAGAATTGATGGAAGAAAGATCCATGAGTTTTCCTTTCTCGCAACGTACTCATAGATGCTACGCATCTATTTCGTCGCTGCTGTCGCAGTTCATCCACTACTACGCTACTCGCAACGTACTCATAGATGCTGCGCATCTATTTCGTCGCTGCTGTCGCAGCACATATCCACCGTCCCTAATTCATTGTCTCAAGCAAGCTTGGCCAATGAATTATGTCCACTGTCTATCCGTTGCTCGTAGCTTAACGGAGGTTGTTAGCCTGCTGGAGCATCTCGTCCGAGGCGGTGATGGCTTTGGCGTTGAGTTCGTAGGCACGCTGTGCGGTGATAAGGTTAACCATTTCGTCGACTACCATTACGTTTGAGCCTTCAAGGTAGCCCTGTGTAACCTTTGTGCGTTCAAGTCTGGGGGTGGTGGCTTCGTTCATGGCTACGCCGCTGGCCGATGACTGTGCAAACAGTCCCGAATCGTGTTTTTCAAGACCGGAGGGGTTGTTGAACTGGTAAATACCGAATGTAACTCCCATAGGCTTGGGGTTGTTCATCTCATCGGGATAACAGAACGTGCCGTCACCGGTAACCGTGATCTTGGAAGCTATGAAATCCTTGGAAAAAGAGATCTCTTTGCCGTTTGAATCAAGTACGGGAAGACCGTCGCTGTTGGCAAGCATTATACCGCCTTCCTGATTTATAGCCCAGTTAAAACTGCCGTTTCTAGTATAATATGTGTTTCCGTCCTCACCCTTTACCGCAAAGAATCCGCGTCCCGAAAGAGCAAATGCGGAATCGCTTTCCGATGCAAGAAGTGCGCCGTCCGTAAAGATCGATGTTATCGCCGAGTTACGAACACCGAGTCCGACCTGTGCTCCGACGGGTTTGTTTTCGCCGTTTGCCGATGTAGTCTTGGTCTGTATTGTCTGATAGAGTAACGACTTAAACTCGTTAACTTCTGTCTTATATCCTGTTGTATTTACATTTGCAAGGTTGTTTGCAATAGTATCAACGTTTGTCTGCTCGGCACGCATACCCGTTGCCGCTGTCCATAAACTTCTTACCATCTGTTATACCTCCTTAATTATGACAATCTGCCGTTCTGGTTGGCTGCCTTTTCAAGCGTTTCGTCAATCGTCCTGATCACTTTCTGATTGGCTTCGTACTGTCTGGTGATCGCAATAAGATCCACCATCTCGGTAACGATGTTGACGTTTGACATCTCAAGATAGCCTGCGTAGATCCTGCCGGTTGCATCCTTGAAGGTAGCTCCTTCTACGGGTTCAAGGAGATTTTCTCCGTATTTTTTAAGATAATCGTAGTCTTCGAAATCCGCGAGCCTTATCTTATCCACCACTTTTTCTTCCTGCTCGATGCTGCCGTCGGGATTGACTCTTACATCCCTTGTGGGATCGAGTTTGATATGGCCGTTGTTGCCGAGTACGAAATCACCGTTCTTGGTCACAAGATACCCGTCCGTGGTAAGTGAAAAAGAACCGTCTCTTGTATATTTAGTGGATGTTTCTCCGGATTTGCCCGTAAATTCGATGCAAAAGAAACCGTCGCCGGATAAAGCGAGGTCGCATGGATTGTCTGTTATCTTAAATGAGCCCTGGGAATAATCGGTATAATTTTCACCGATCTTGACGCCGGGAGTATTGATACCCATACGGCGCGGAATATTTGGAGCGTCTGTAGAATCTTTTAACTTAAAGGCAAGCACCGAGTCAAAAGACTGACTGGTGGCACCTTCTTTTTTGTATCCGATAGTGGTGGAGTTTGCCAGGTTATTGGTGAGCGTATCCATACGATGCTGTTCGTTGATCATTCCGGTATATGCCGTGTATAAACCTTTAACCATGTCAAACTCCTTGTGTGCTTAATGTAGTCTAGAATTCGGGACGATAGGAAGCACGGAACTCAACACATTTACCTGTGCCGATCGCTACGGCGGTCATGGGATCTTCGGCGGTCACCGTGTTGATACCCATACGGTCGGATATCAGATCCTCAAGTCCGTTAAGTAAGCTTCCGCCACCGGTCAGCACTATGCCGCGGTCAGCGATATCCGCGGAAAGTTCGGGAGGAGTCTGCTCAAGTACCTTCTGGATCGCATCCAGAATGGAGTTGCAGGGATCCTCGAGTGCGTCGAGTGTTTCATCCGAAGAGACTTTGATGGTATCGGGGTGACCGTTGATAAGGTTACGACCCTTAACATCCATATATTCAACTTCGGGCTTTTTGAAAGCTGTTCCTATCTTTATCTTAATATCCTCGGCGGTTCTTTCACCGATGAGGAGATTATGCTTGATCTTCATGTAACGCTGAATGGCAGCGTCGAAATCGTCTCCGGCAACCTTGATGGAAGCACTTGCTACGGGAGAACCGCAGGAAATAACCGCAACGTCCGTGGTACCGCCGCCTATATCGACTATCATGTTACCGCAGGGCTTGGAAATGTCGATTCCCGCACCGATCGCAGCTGCAAGAGGCTCTTCGATGATCATAACCTCTCTGGCTCCTGCCTGATAGGTAGCATCCTCAACTGCCTTTTTCTCAACTTCGGTAACACCCGAGGGAACACATACGGCAATCCTGGGACGTCTGTAAGTACGGTGTCCGATAGCTTTCTGAATGAAATACTTCATCATCTTCTCGGTAACCGTATAATTAGAAATAACGCCCTGTCGCAGCGGCCTTACAGCCGTAATGTTTCCGGGCGTCCTTCCCAACATAAGCCTGGCATCCTCGCCAATTGCCATTATTTTATCTGTGTCTCTGTCGATAGCAACAACGGAGGGCTCTTTTAAAACTACTCCCTTACCGTGTATATAAACCAGCACGCTGGCTGTTCCAAGATCGATTCCAATATCTGTGAATTGCATATTATCAAGCCCCTTTCCAGGCATAATCCTTAAACATATCAAAATAGATTATAACCGAAACAATATTCTTTTCAAAGGGGTTTACAAAAATTTTATATACACAGACTATTAGTGTTATCTACGATATATATCGGACAATTTCCCGAAATGTTTATAGCCCCTTTGAAATATTATGAGATTTGTAAAAAGAAAACGAATATAACTCCGGTTCTGCTTACAGACCGTAAACACGAATCTTCCAGTAAGATGTTTCATCGGAATATTCCCCGATAAAGGAAAGTCCCTGCGCTTCAAAATCAGCGATCTCAGCCCCCGAGAATATATATTTGCATCCCATTTCACGGAGTTTATCAAGATCAAACTCCATACCCGAAATACTTCCCGCAAAGTTTTTGTCGATCATATATGCGCCGCCGAAGTCGGCATAAAAGAGATAACAGCGGTTTCCCCAGTTTCTGAAATAATCGCTGCATATATCGTTTTTATCAAGTTCCCTTGCGATCACAGCCTCGAATCTGTGCTTGTACTCGATGGGATAATCGTTTGAATATCCGTCGACGGTATAAAAACCGTGCATAAGTGCCGGAGCAGGGCTCATGGCGATATGGGCGATCCGATAGGATGACATATCTTTGCCGATATCGCTTTCGATCTTATCCATCAGGTCTTCCGCATACAAAGCTTCCCACGAGATATATCCCGTAATGTCACTTCCGTTGTTGATCTGGTTGATATTCTGATAAAAGATACCGTCGGGATTTTTGCCTACGTAAAGAAGTGTGGGAATATAGAGAACGATCACTACGATCCCGCCGATAAGTGCACTTTTCGAGGCGATATACCGGTATATCAGCGCAAGAGATATACCGAGTGCCACATACCATCCGCCCGGAAGCAGCCAGTAAAAACGCTGTGCCTGGAATGTCTTTAACATCCCCGTCATACCGTTTCTTATCTCAGCCAGGAAATCCGACGCAAAGAACGCATATAAAAGACCCGTTACCACCATTAAAAGGGCGGTGACAAAGTAGATCCTGCCAAGCTTTTTCTTTTTAACGATATCTATGACGGCAAAAGGAAGCGCTGCGATCACCGGGATAAAGATGAACTTATGGAACGACTCGTAGTGCTGCATCCCGTTTAACATCATGCCCTTAAAAGTGCCCCAAAGATCAAAGCCCGATATCACATATTCCTCGCGGTGACTCACAAATTCGCCGCCCGTTATGAGCTGTGAGAAAAGATCGAGGTTTGTCAGCACATATACCGCGGTGATCACAATCATCGAGATAAAGAGCGCTTTATTTGACTTGCGGCATATGATCTTCATGGTGATGAGATATAAGAACATGACAATTAGGGCTGCGTAACCCACCAGCACAAGGCTTGAGAAAAACGCATAGAAAACAAGGCCCGCGTAGCTTAACACAAGTTTCAGATAGGGGTAACGGATTTTGGGCGAAGGGGTTTCTTCGCTACTGTTTTCGCTTTCTTTTAACTTACCTTCATCATCAATGGCTTTCATC
>CACYCC010000234.1 GCA_902772805.1 uncultured Lachnospiraceae bacterium
ACGCCTTATTCGGTTATCAAAGATTATATAAGCGGACTTGAGTGTGTAAGCAATAACGGCAATAACTATGATGAATTCACCTCGGGAAATCGGAGATTGTCGCGCATATATTTTTACTTTTCGGCATTTGCTTTTGCATTTATGACTGTAACGGGATTGGCGGATTTGATCGTTAATCGTGAGCTTTCTTTAAAAAGAACGCTTATCCTAACCGCTTTGGTCGCTGTCGTTTCGTTATATGATATATTTTTTACTGTAAGAGGGTTTGATCACAGAAATTCGGTACTGATCTTACTTATATGGGCATGTATTATAACTGCCCCGTTACGGAGAAAAGATGAAGATTGTTAGTCCCGCACTTATCTGCATATCGATACTCCTTGCTTCTTATCTGATCGGAAGAGGCTTTTTTGGGCATCTTGTCAAAAAAGGAGCGGGATTTGCGGCCGCAGTGGGACTTATGGTTTTATGGGGAGTATTCCTGGTAATCTCAATTCCTGTCATTATCTTTCAAAATGATAAGATAGGGATGCATACCATAGTAAATATATATGCCGTCACAGTACCCGCGATCGTGCTGGCGGCTTTGATACTGAGCATTCTTAAGACCGTAAGGAAACGTAAGACAGGGGACAAGAAGAAAGAACAGCTTGTACTTGATAACAAAGAGATAATCTATCTTTCTATCTTTTTTGCGCTGGTGTTCTATCAGCTTTTTAAAGCGGTTTTTTATGCATATGCCGACGGAGACGATGCATTCTATGTAGCAATGTCACAAAGTCTTTCGGGAGAACTCGATGCACTCTATATCAACAATCCCTATACGGGTGTTATTGATGGATTGATGTACCGCTACGCGCTTGCACCCTTCCCGGTATGGATCGCGTTTCTTTCAAGGATATTTAAAGTTAACGCGGCTACGGTATCTCACGTTTGCATGCCTATCGCTTTAATACCAATAACATACGCTATTTATAATGCGATAGGTGAGAAACTGTTTGCCGGAAATAAGGAGAAGAAGTATATCTTTTTATGTCTTGTTGCCGTGTTTATCATGTTTTCGGGATATTCGTTTTACCCTTCCGAAGTATTCATGCTTACTCGTGCAAGGCAGGGAAAAGAGGCTCTTGGAAATATCGTTATACCTCTTCTGTTTTATGAAATGCTGGATACGGCAAGCGGGGATGAATGGAGTATTACGCCTAAAAATTATATCCTGATTATATTTATTACTCTTTCAGGAGCTCTCACATCCGTCTTTGGAAATATACTGGTGCTGGTTGCACTGTTCGGAAACTTTATATACTCGTTTATGCGGCATGCTGTATTGAAAGAAAAGATAAAAGCGGCTTCGCTTGCGCTTCCGAATCTTTTGATGCTTGCGCTGTATGTGCTGTTGTAGGAGGCGCCGATGGTTAAAGAGATAATTATCAGAGGCTTCACCGCGATCACGGATTCATACAGAGAATTTCAGGGAAAGGGCCTGATGGTCACTCTTTTCCTTGTTGCCGTTGTATTTATGGCATATTCGCGTCGGGACAAATATCTTAAAGATATGTTTGTAAAATACTCGATTTATGTGCTGGCCGTTTTCTTTGTACCGATCTGGTATGTGTATATATATTACAAGAGCGATTATGAGATCCTGTACAGGATACTGTGGCTCCTTCCGATGGGTGTTGTGATATGTTATGTGCTTACGGAGACACTCTTTAAACTCCCTGAGAAGATACGCCCTCTTGGGTTTATAGGGGCACTTGCACTGCTTATGCTTTGCGGAAGACTTGTATACGTAAACGGATATTTTACTCCGGCCCAGAATGAATACCATATCCCCGATTCCGTTGTTGAGATATGCGAAGAGGTAAATGTTGACGGGAGGGAGATACGTGTTGCCGTTCCGGATGAACTGTTAAGTTACGTAAGGCAGTATACGACTACGGTTTATCTTCCTTACGGCCGCGAGACCATTATGGGTGAATACGGCGGAGTCAATGAATTAAGAGACATACTTAATGCGGATGTGATCGATACACCTGTGGCCGTAGACGGATTAAGGGAATATGATACTCCGTATCTTGTTGTTCGAAATGATGCCAGATTTTCCGAAAGCCTTTCGGATTTTGGTTTTGTATATGTGACAAGCTTTGATATTTACGATATGTATCTCGACAGTGAAGCTTATATCGGAATAGATTATATTAATTACAGATAGTCACGCGGGGTGACTTAAATGTGCCAAGGCACGGAAACGGAGAGACAGATGGATAAGATCGCGGTGCTCATTCCCTGTTTTAACGAGGAACAGACAATTGAAAAAGTTGTAAAAGATGCGAAGGCCAATCTTCCCGAAGCCGTCATCTATGTATATGACAACAATTCGACCGACAGAACGGCAGAGATAGCCCAAAATGCGGGTGCTGTCATTCGTAAGGAACACCTTCAGGGCAAGGGGAATGTTATAAGACGTATGTTTCGTGAGATCGATGCACATTGCTATATCATGATCGACGGTGATGATACATATCCTCTTGAGTATGCGCCCGAAATGGCGAGACTGGTGCTTGACGAACAGGCCGATATGGTAGTGGGAGACAGGCTTTCATCGACGTATTTTACCGAAAACAAGCGGCCGTTCCACAACTTCGGCAACAGTTTTGTAAGATTTTCGATCAATCATCTCTTCGGAACAAACATCAAGGATATCATGACCGGTTACAGGGCGTTCAGTTTTTCTTTTGCCAAGACTTTTCCTGTTCTTTCCAAGGGATTTGAGATTGAGACCGAGATGACGATCCATGCCGTTTCCAACAACATGGATGTGAGAAATGTGATAGTGGAATACCGTGACAGGCCGGCCGGAAGCGTTTCCAAACTTTCCACTTACAGCGACGGCATCAAGGTCATAGGTACTATTATCAAGCTTCACAAAAATTACAAGCCCTTTGCGTTCTTTAATACGATCGCCGTATTGCTGACGCTTCTTGCAATCGGGTTTTTTATACCGGTATTTATCGATTATATAAAAACCGGTCTTGTTGACAGATTTCCTACACTCATTACCTGCGGATTTGTGCTGGTGATCGCGATACAGTCGTTTTTTGCCGGTGTGATCTTATCGACAATGGCTGCAAAGAACAGACGGGATTTTGAACAAACACTGATAAATATAGAATTAATAAGGAATCGCTGAGCGCGATTCCTTTTTTAATATTTTCTGGATATAAAATCGGTCATATGACCGCCGATGAGTTTTATGCCGTTTTCATTGAGCCCGTAAACAGTGTTCTTATCACAATTGTCCAAAACGTTTTTTTCGGTTATAAGACCGAAGAAGTTGTCGGCGTATGAAACACAGCATTCCATGGCGATATTGTATTCTCTCATGACATATTCCGAAAGATTTCCGTTGCCGTAGTTTTTCATGGTGGCGAGAGTAAAATCCGTACCGTTATC
>CACYCC010000235.1 GCA_902772805.1 uncultured Lachnospiraceae bacterium
CGCTTATATCCCGACGCCTCAAAGGCATCCATAACCTCTTTTGATATGATATCAAGTATCTTTTCCATATTTCTCCCATTCCGTGCCACACGGCACCATATCATTTATCTTGCAAAAAGAAAATTGCCCGTTTCATGGAAATTATTCATGATGCTTTGAAAACGGGCACCCGCAGTAATCCTGGCGGTAAAGTCCGTACTTCTTGGACAGTTCTATGCTGTTTTTGTATCCGTCTTTCTTTTTAAAATCGCTGTGAAGAAACTTAACGCCGTACTCCGCGGCTACTTTCTCACCGATCTCATTGATGACGCGCGCGTTTTTAAGCGGGCTAATCGTAAGAGTCGTCGAAAAGTATTCGGCACCTTCATCGCGAGCGATACGCGCAGCTTCTTTAAGTCTTAACTCATAACATTTAAGACATCTTGCACCGCCTTCGGGTTCCGATTCAAGCCCCTTGACGGCTTCAAGAAACGGTGTCCTGTCCTCATCACCCGCTGTAAAAACAATAGAGGCCTGCGGATATTCCATGCCAAGAATATCCACGAGCCTTTTTAACTCATCCCTTCTTTTGGCATACTCCTCTTCATCGAGTATGTTGGGATTATAATAAAGTGCCTTGATATTGATCTTATCTTCCAGGAATGTCAGGCAATGACTTGAGCACGGAGCACAGCAGCACTGAAGCACCAAAGTCGCTTCCCTGACACCTTCCCGGGATAATTCCTCTTCGCATAACTTTGCGTAGTTTACCGAAGGGGACTTGATGTTTTCTTTTTCCATATCACATTACTTGAAGTATTCCATTACATTACTTGAAGTATTCCACACCGCTTTCAAAGATCTTAAGATCCTGCTCGCCGTAGATGTTGATCGCAACACCGTCTCCGCGTCTTTCGGAGTGTGCCATCTTACCAAGACACCTTCCGTCTGCGGATGTGATACCTTCGATCGCTTCATATGATCCGTTGATGTTGTACTCTTCGTTCATAGAAACATTGCCGTCGGGATCGCAGTATCTGGTTGCCACCTGACCGTTAAGGAACAGCTTGTCGAGCCATTCCCTGCTTGCTACGAAACGTCCTTCTCCGTGAGATGCGGGATTGACATAGGTCTGTCCGACTGTTGCCTTCATAAGCCAGGGCGAAAGATTTGAGCAGACCTTTATGTATACCATCTTTGATATGTGACGGTTGATCGTGTTAAACGTAAGCGTGGGCGAATCGGAGGTCTGATCGATTATCTCGCCGTAAGGCACAAGGCCGAGCTTTATGAGTGCCTGGAAACCGTTACATATACCGAGTGCAAGACCGTCACGCTCGTTTAAGAGTTTCATAACGGCTTCTTTTAACTTCTCGTTCTTGAATGCGGTAGCAAAGAACTTGGCGCTTCCGTCGGGTTCGTCACCTGCCGAGAATCCGCCGGGGAACATTATGATCTGTGCGTCTTCAAGGTCGCGGGCAAATGTATCTACCGATTCTCTGATGTCGACTGCCGAAAGGTTTTTGAACACTCTTACCTTCGTGTCGGCCCCGGCTCTTTCAAATGCCTTTAAACTGTCATATTCGCAGTTGGTACCGGGGAATACCGGTATAAATACGGTAGGTCTTGCAACTTTGTGCTTGCAGACATATACGGACTGCGATGTGAAGAGTTTCTCGTCAAGAGGCTCGCTTCCCTTGTAAGCGGTTGAAGGGAATACCTTCTCAAGAGGAGCTTTCCATGCCTTTAATGCATCGGCGCCGGCAAGTACCTGTCCGTTAAATGCAAAAGAACCCGTTTCGTTTACCGTACCGATCACGTCATGATCGTACTCTACGGTAAGTGCGTCCTCAGCGGACATCTCAAGCACGATGTCGCCGATATTGTTTTCAAACAGTTCTTTAAGATCAAGGTCGGTGCTAAAGTCGACGCCGAGTCCGTTACCGAAAGCCATCTTGGCAACGTTAACTGCGATACCCTTGGCATCCAGTGTATATGCGGCTTTAACCTTACCTGTCTTGACAAGTGAATGGACAGTGTCGAACATCTCGAGCGTATCCTGATAATTGGGCATGTCGAACTCATCCCGTTCAACCGAGAATCTTATCAGCACATCTCCCGCTTTCTTAAGCTCCGGTGTTACCACATCGCTTTCTTTTGCCACGTCTACCGCAAAGGAAACCAGAGTGGGCGGAACATCTATATCGTTGAAAGTACCCGACATTGAGTCCTTGCCGCCGATCGATGCGAGTCCGAAACCGATCTGTGCGTCATAGGCACCGAGTAATGCAGCGAAAGGCTGGCTCCAGCGCTTGGGATCCTCGCTCATTCGTCTGAAGTATTCCTGGAACGTAAATCTTATCTTATTGACATCTCCGCCCGATGCGGCGATCTTGGACATTGACGAAAGTACCGCGTAAACCGCACCGTGATAAGGTGACCAGCTTGAAAGATAAGGATCGAAACCGTAACTCATCATGGTGACCGTATCGCACTTTCCTTCAAGAACGGGAAGTTTTGCGATCATCGTCTGTGTTTCGCTAAGCTGTGTCTTACCGCCGTAAGGCATCGTGACCGTTCCCGCGCCTATCGAGGAGTCAAACATCTCCACAAGGCCTTTCTGGGAACATTCGTTAAGGTCCGAAAGCGAAGCCTTTAAGGCATCGGCAAAATTGTCGCTTTCTATCGCTTCATCGACTTTCTTTATCGCGATCTTGTTAAAGTAATTATCGTTTTCATCGGGCATCTCAACATAAACCGAGGTTTCCTGATGAGCACCGTTTGTATCAAGAAATGCGCGGCTTAAGTCGACGATCTTTTTGCCTC
>CACYCC010000236.1 GCA_902772805.1 uncultured Lachnospiraceae bacterium
AAGGCCTTCAGGCTTTCTGTATTCCCGGATCCGTAGCAGACACACGTAAGGTTGGTCTCGGACACGGAAATCTCGGTAAGATGCTTCTTGAAGAGGATACCGAATGTTTCGCATTCCTTGCAGGTCACGAGTCATTCGCAGCAGCCGAAGGTGCTATCGGTATCGCAGAGAAAGCAAACAGAGTACGTCAGACTCCTTTAAGAGTTATCCTTAACGGACTCGGAAAAGACGCAGCTCAGATCATTTCACGTATCAACGGATTCACATTTGTTGAGACCGAATACGATCCTTACACAAACACCGTTAAAGAAGTTTACAGAAAGTGCTATTCAAAAGATCCTTCAAGCCCTCGTGCAAAGGTTAACTGCTACGGTGCCAACGATGTCAGCGAAGGTGTTGCTATCATGTGGAAAGAAAACGTTGATGTTTCCATCACCGGTAACTCAACCAACCCCACCAGATTCCAGCATCCCGTTGCAGGTACATACAAGAAAGAAAGACTTGAAGCAGGCAAGAAGTACTTCTCGGTTGCATCGGGCGGCGGTACCGGACGTACGCTCCATCCCGATAACATGGCAGCAGGTCCCGCTTCTTACGGTATGACCGATACAATGGGACGTATGCATTCCGATGCTCAGTTCGCAGGTTCTTCATCGGTTCCCGCACACGTAGAAATGATGGGTCTTATCGGCGCAGGTAACAACCCCATGGTTGGTATGACCGTTTCTACCGCAGTTTCCATCGAAGAAGCAGCCAAGGCAGGAAAGTTCTAAAACAGTATTTTAAAGTCATAAACTCAAATGATCATCGAGGTCTTGCTTCGATGATCATTTTTTATTTGCAAAGCACATCTTTACCTCTTCGAAAATACAGTCAAAAAAGTGCTTCAAAAGGGCATATTTACTATATTTTATTTGACACTGAATAGCGTAAAAATTATAATTGAGAATAGGTATATTTAACTGTTGACAGGGTACATGGTACATAAGGAGAGGGTTTATGGAAGACAAGAACATATCACAGGCAGTCATATTAAGATTACCCAGATATTTAAGGTATCTCGGCGAGTTGAAAGACTCAAACGTTGAGCGCATTTCATCTCAGGAATTGTCAGAACTCATGAAAGTGACCGCATCGCAGATCAGACAGGATTTCAACAATTTCGGCGGATTCGGACAGCAGGGATACGGCTATAAGGTCAACTATCTTTACGATGAGATAGCCAAGATCTTAGGGCTTAACAAAACCCACCATCTCATTATTGTGGGTGCCGGTAATCTGGGTCAGGCTCTTGCCAATTATATGAACTTTGAAAGACGCGGTTTTCATTTTAAAGGCATTTTCGATCAGGACGAAAACCTGTACGGTAAAAAGATCAGGGATATGTATGTCCAGCCCATGAGCGAACTCGAAGATTTTGTCAAAGAAAACGATATTGACATTGCGGTTCTTACCATTCCCAAAAGTGCGGCGGTTAAAGTTGCCGATCAGCTTGTAAAATGCGGAGTAAGAGCATTTTGGAATTTCGCTCATACCGACCTTAACGTTGCCGATGATGTAGTGGTTGAAAATGTTCATCTTTCCGATTCACTTATGCGTCTTTCTTATATAATTACGCGCAACGAAAGCGAGAATGATTAGAAATGGCCAAAAAATCCGATGATTTTGAAAAAGCTCTGTCGGGTAAAAGGATCCCGATCCTGACTCTTGATAACAACTGGCACAGGCTTTTCACTCAGACGGAACCCACTCCTCGCATCAAAGAACTTGAGGAGGAATTAAACGAGCTTTTAAAGACTCAGGGTAAATTCAATACCGAACAAAAAGATCTCAAGGCTCTTAAGAAGAAACTGATGGACGAGATCGTTGAGACGATGGAAGAGATAGGCGACGGAAAGCCTTCCAAGAAATCCGAAAAGAAGATGGAAGACAACAAGCGCCTTATCGAAGAATGCAACCAAAAGATCGACGACAACAACGATACGCTTTTGGATCTTCCCAAAAAGATCAACGATCTGAATTATCAGCTGATGCTTGAAACAATGCGTATATGTTACGAGCAGATCCAGGAAAATAACTCTGACATCGAATCGATCGGAAAGTGGATCGATGAGATAAGGATCGAGCTTAAAAAGAAAGTTGCACTCAAGCAGCACAAAATGATCAAAAATCAGAACTTTTATGCATATATGCACAATATTTTCGGCGCGGATGTGATCGATATATTTGATATGAAATATCATGTTGAACCCATCAAGAAACCTCAGACCACGGATGAAAAGACAACCGCAGACCAAAAGTCCGGCGCACCGGATCCCAAGTCGGAGCAAAAAGGCTGATTTCTTGACTTAATCCGGTCAAAAATGATAAAATATATTGTTGCGAATTAATGAGGCGAAAGGATCAGATATGGAAGACTCAGCCGGTTCGGTCAGGGAAAAACCGGGATTTTTTGAAAGGTTCTTTAAAAAGAACGACGAAGACAGCGTAGAAAAAGAAATACTCTCGATGGTCAACGAAGGGCACGAAAGCGGTGCTCTTGAGACGAGTGAGGCTACAATGATCAACAATATCTTTGAATTTGTTGACAAAGAAGCTTCGGATATATGTACCAAGAGAAACGATATAGACAGCATTGACAAGAACACTTATATAACGGATGCACTGAATCATGTCTTAAACAGTTCATATTCCCGTTATCCGGTCTACGATGAAACGATCGATAACGTCATCGGCATCTTATATCTTAAAGATCTGTGCCGTGTTCACGCCAAAAACGAAGATCTCAACGTTCCGATCATTGAGGTAAACGGTCTTATCAGGAAAGCCATGTTTATTCCCGAGACCATGAACATCAACGATCTTTTCAAGACAATGCAGTCCGAGAAAACGCAGCTTGCCGTAGTACTCGACGAATACGGTCAGACTACCGGTATCGTTTCCATGGAAGACATTCTCGAGGAGATAGTCGGAAACATTTTCGATGAATACGATGTCGAAAAGACCGGCATTCGCAGAAAAAGAGGAAAAGCCGGTGAATACGTCATCGACGGACAGACACCCATCGATGAGATATCCGAAAAATTATCGATAAAATTTGACGAAGGGGAATACAAAACCCTTAACGGCTTTATGATATCCAAGATGGACAGACTTCCCGAAAAGAACGACCACTTTGTCACGGAATGCGGAGGTTATTCTTTTGAGATACTGTCTGTCGAGAACAGGATGGTCAAAAAAGTCGGCGTTAAAAAAATAGAAAACCCCGATATTAACAAGGAAGAGGTGGAAAACTAATGTCAGGACATTCAAAATTTGCCAATATCAAGCACAAAAAGGAAAAGAACGATGCGGCCAAAGGTAAGATCTTTACCATAATCGGTCGTGAGATCGCCGTAGCCGTCAAAGAAGGCGGTCCCGATCCCGCCAACAACTTTAAACTCGCAACCGTTATCGCCAAGGCAAAAGCAAACAACGTTCCCAACGATACGATCGAAAGAGGTATCAAGAAAGCCGCCGGCGAAGGCTCAAGCGTAAACTACGAATACTGTTCGTACGAAGGCTACGGCCCCAACGGTATAGCGATCATCGTTGACTGTCTTACAGACAACAAAAACCGTACCGCAGCCAATGTAAGAAGTGCATTTACCAAAGGCGGCGGAAGCATCGGTACACCCGGCTGCGTATCCTTCATGTTTGACAAAAAGGGTGAGATCATCATCGACAAAGAAGATTTCGATATGGATGCCGATACTCTTATGATGACCGCTCTTGACTGCGGAGCCGAAGATTTTTCCGAAGAAGAAGATTGCTTTGAGATCTATACCGATCCCGATGCGTTCGATGATATCTTAAACAAGTTAAAAGAAGCCGGCATTACCGATTTTGCCAGCGCCGAAGTTACCATGATCCCTCAGAATTACGTAAAACTTACCGATGAGGGCGCCATCAGGAACATCAACAGAATACTCGATCTTCTTGACGAAGACGACGATGTTCAGAACGTATATCACAACTACGACGAAGAGTAAGAATTAAAATACATTTTCAAGGAGTATTTGCAAAAATGAACAAAGAAACCATTTGCGTACAGGGCGGTTATACGCCTCATAACGGTGAACCCAGAATTATTCCCATCATTCAGAGTACAACATTTAAATATGACTCAAGTGAGGAGATGGGAAAACTTTTCGATCTTGAAAAAGAGGGTTATTTCTATACCCGTCTTGCAAATCCCACCAACGATTATGTTGCCAAGAAGATATGTGAACTTGAGGGCGGTGTTGCCGCAATGCTTACTTCCTCGGGCCAGGCGGCCAACTTCTTTGCCGTATTCAATATTGCTGAAGCGGGCGATCATATCGTTGTAAGTTCGGCTATCTATGGCGGAACCTTTAATCTTCTTGTAAATACACTTACCAAAATGGGCATCGAGGTTACCACAGTCGATCCTTATTGCACCGAAGATGAATTGAATGCCGCATTCAAGGAAAACACAAAATGCGTATTCGGCGAATCGGTTGCCAATCCCGCACTTACGGTCCTTGATTTTGAAAAATTCGCAAAAGCCGCACATTCACACGGTGTTCCGCTTATTGTCGACAATACTTTCCCTACACCTATTATGTGCAGGCCTTTTGAATTCGGCGTTGATATTGTCACTCATGCAACCACGAAATATATGGACGGTCATGCCGCAACGGTTGGCGGATGCATCGTTGATTCGGGTAATTTCGACTGGATGGCTCACAAGGACAAATTCCCGGGACTTTGCACTCCCGACGAATCGTATCACGGCATAACCTATGCCGAGAGGTTCGGAAAAGCCGCATATATCACAAAGTGTACCGCACATCTTATGAGAGATTTCGGCGCGATCCAGTCTCCTCAGAATGCTTTTTATATCAATCTCGGACTTGAGACGCTTCATTTAAGGATGGAACGTCATTGCAGCAATGCACTTACGATCGCCAAATGGCTTGAAGGAAACGAAAAGGTTGCATGGGTTAATTATCCCGGTCTTGAATCGAGTAAAGATCACGCAAATGCCATGAAATATATGCCTAACGGCACCTGCGGAGTAATATCGTTTGGTTTAAAGGGCGGAAGAGCTGCCGCCGAAAAGATGATGGACAAGCTTAAACTTGCCGCCATCGTTACACACGTTGCCGATGCCCGTACCTGTGTACTTCATCCCGCTTCGCACACTCATCGTCAGATGAACGATGAACAGCTCTTAAAAGCAGGTGTTTCACCCGACCTTATCAGACTTTCCGTCGGAATAGAAAATGTAGATGATATAATCGCAGACCTTAAACAGGCCATGGAATAAATATTTTCAGGGGATCATAATGGATAAACTTGCGATAGTAGTTCCGTGCTACAACGAAGAACCGATGTTAAAGCTTTCATCGGAAGCTTTAAGAAAGGTTCTCACAGATCTTATAGGTAAAAAGAAAATATCCGAAGACAGTTTTATTCTTTTTGTAAATGACGGTTCCAAGGATAAAACCTGGGCACTTATCGAAGAAGAGCATGAACTTTACCCTTCCATGGTAAAGGGAGTGAAGCTTGCCGGAAATGTGGGACATCAATATGCTCTTACCGCAGGACTCATTACCGCCAAAGATATGAGTGATGTCACTATTTCGATAGATGCCGATCTTCAGGATGATGTCGATGTCATTGAAGAGATGATCGATAAATTCCACGAAGGCAAAGATATCGTTTACGGAGTCCGCAAGAAAAGAAAGACCGATTCTTTCTTTAAACGTACGACGGCACAGGGATTTTATAAGTTCATGAAATGGATGGGTGCCAAAACAGTATACAACCATGCCGATTTCAGGCTCATGAGCAAGCGTGCCGTGGAACAGTATTCCAAATACGAGGAATCAAATCTGTTTATAAGAGGTATCGTTCCTCTTATCGGCTACGAAAGCGATTGTGTATACTATGACCGCAAGGAACGTGTTGCCGGCGAGAGCAAATACCCCTTAAAGAAGATGATCGCGCTTGCTTTCAACGGCATTTCTTCTTTGAGCGTAAAACCCATCACCATGATCACCGGGCTCGGACTTATCATCATATTGTTAAGTATCGCCGCGGCTGTATATGCGCTCGTTTCTTATTGTATGGGTATCACCACTCCGGGATGGACGAGCCTTATCCTTTCCATATGGTTTATCGGAGGTGTTCAGCTTTTCTGTATAGGTCTCATCGGCCAGTATATAGGCAAGATCTATCTCGAGGTCAAACATCGCCCCAGATACAATATAGAAAAAGTCATTTAGGAGTTTTTATCCGATGAATTTAAGAAAAACCTGGTTTGGTTATTTTAATTTTGCCATATCATTGCTTATAACCGGTGCGCTTGTGATCGTGGCGGCTTTTGTGCTGTTATTTGCCTTAAACGGCGGTATCGTTGTAAAAGAGGACACCCTTTCCATGATCAACGCTACCACGATCTCTTATCTTATCATCGGAGTAGTATTTGCCGTTTTACTGGTGGCTCTTTATTTTTGCATTCGAAAATTAAGAGTAAATATATCCTATAAAACCAAGCTGTTCAGAGATAACAGAGCCGTTCATTTTATCGGTGCTTCGATATCTCTTGCATGCTTTATTGCGGGGATCATACTTCGAATGAGGCATCTTTTGACCGAAGACATTCCGATACCTTTTGATTCGGATCTTGTTTATAATATCTTTACCGGTCAGAACATTACCGGGTCTATAGGAAATTTCGATCTTTTATACGCCAGAATACTTGCGTTTTTATATAAGTTCATCGGGATCCGTCCCGGACTTTACGTCTATTTCAACCTTATTCTTGCATGTGCTACCATTATTTTTGTTTTCTTTGCGGTCTCGGGCATTTTCGATGAGATAACCGCACTTGTACCCACGGCGTTTCTGTGTCTTTCACCTTCGGTCTACATGGTGATAGATACCGTTTATACCGGAAAGCTTCTTAAATACTGTCTGGTTTCATTTATTGTTTTTATCGCGGTAAAGCTGTTAAATCTGTTTTCGGAAGAAAAGGGTTTTGACATTTTTGCGCTTATAATCATAAATGTCGTCATCACTTCGGTCGTTGCCGTTTTGCCGCTCATGCTCCCCAACAAATTCAGGGTTAACTTTGAGCCGGGTAAAAACGATTTCTTTGAATCAATATTTTTGTACGATAACAGCATAATCTGGTTTGTCGTACTTTCACTTGCTTTTATCGGAGTGCTTTCTTTTCTTAAATCCTCAACCGACAGGCTTTCACCTGCAGCATTTTCCCTTATAGTCGGAACCGCATTCTTTATGGTGTTTACCGGCATGTACGATACGTTGAGATGGCCCGATGAAAATGTTATGATCGCTATCATTTCGACTCTTGCGGGGCTCGGTCTTAATGAATTGCTGTTTTCACCCGTTTATATTGCGGATTTCAAAGAAGAAGAGACTCCCAATGAATCGTTCATCATCCACAAGCCTTCTTTTAACCCCATTACAAGGATTGAAACCGCAGGAATGCTGACGGACAGTGCTACAAGCGTTAACGAAGAACTTATAGTGGAAGTAACTGGCAAGCATGTGATCGATACCGTCAAGGAGATCACCAGAAATGCGGTTAATACTCCCGAGATCCAAGCAAATATGGCCAATGCGGAAACTTCGGTAACAACATCGCTTACACCCGATAAGCCGGCAGTATCCGCAAACGGTACGGAGGATAAACTTACTGCCGCAGAAGATAAGAAAACTTTCAAGGAAAAGAAAGAAAAGAAGATCAAAGAAAAAAGATCAGGGAAAGACAAAGAGGCCAATATGGAAACTGCAACCGTACAGAATACCGAAAATACCAATACCTCATCCAATCTGATAGAGAATCCGCTTCCTTTACCCAAGCGTAATGCCAGAAAAGCGATCGAATTCAAATTCGAACCCGATGAGGCACAGATGAAATTCGATGTTGAGATCGGACCGGATGACGATTTCGATATCTGATCGACCGAATGGTGATTTTGATATCCGAAGTACCGGTTTGCCGGCTATTTTTGTAAAAAGTGCCAAAAACAAATTTTTTATCAAAATTTTGTATAATGGCATTACCTTGCAATACAATATATGGTATTATTAATCTCGGAGTGTGTATCAAATGGCAACATCAAGAGGTAATAGAAAAAGCGGCTCCGGGACCACAAAAACTAAGGGTGCCCGCGGGGCTCTAAAAAGGACAACTAAAGATTACAGGATCAGATTCGAAGTTACGTTCATTGTGGCTTTTGCCATATGCGTTTTGTTGTTTCTGTGTAATTTTAATCTGATCGGTTCAGCCGGAAATGCCGTATCACATTTTTTGTTCGGTCTTTTCGGCATTTTGCAGTATATATTCCCGATATATCTGTTCTTAATGATATTTGTGGGAATGAGATATGCATCGGACCCCCGCATTAAATTAAAAGAACTTGCATTTGCTCTTTTATTTTTCCAGATCGCCAATATAGTCGATCTGATAGGCGGCATAGCCGTTAACGCCGTAAAAACAGAAAGCGGATTTGCTTTAAAAGAATTTTGGGAAAACGCCTGTGACAAAAAGGGCGGCGGTCTGATCGCATCGGCTGTAGTTTACCTGCTTGTTAAGGCCGTAAGTACGGTCGGTACAGCGATCATCAGCATTATAATCGCGATCATCTGCATTATAATCATTTCCGAGAATTCGGTAGTCAACAAATTAAGAGATTCCAAAGACAGGATCTCGCAGCATCTTGAAGAAAATAAGAGACTTAAAGAAGACTATTACATTGAAGAAGCCAAAAGACGCGAAGAACGTCAGGCCATAGAAAATAAACGCCGTGAAGAGAAGGAAGCTCAGCGCTTAAAGCGTGACGAGCTTCACAAAGAAGCACTCGAAAAAAGAGCACTTGAAAAACAGGCCAAGCAGGACGAAAAAGTGCTTCGCATGAACAAAAAAGTTTCGGGTGTGACCAACGATACGTTACTGGTGCCCAAAACTCCCATCGAAAAGGGTGAAAACAACGATATTCACGAGATCACAAGAAACGATTTCGATCCTTCGACCGGATTCACCGATACGGATCTTTACGGCGATCTCGATGAGATAATCATAGAACGCGAAGAAGAGTCATTGCCCGGTCCCGAACCGACAAAGCAGGTTAAAGAGCCGCCGAAGATGGTCGGAGAACGCGATCGCAATACAACGGCCGATAAAACATTATCGGAGAGATCTTTTGATAAAACCGTACCGGATAAAACTCTTCATACTCCGACGCCCGAAAAACCTGCCGTTAAATCAACCGGCAAATATGTATTTCCGCCCATCAATCTGCTCACCGAAAACAAGCAGAAAAGCAAAGGCGACAGCGACGAATCGGTTAAGG
>CACYCC010000237.1 GCA_902772805.1 uncultured Lachnospiraceae bacterium
GACTCCCAGCGAGGCAGTTGCACTTTGTGCAGAATTAAAAGATCTGGTAAAGAACGATGCGGTTGACGTAGTTTACTGCGTACCCGCTATCGATATCGTACCCGTTGCTGAAGCTGTTAAGGGTACAAATGTACACGTTGGCGCAGAGAACTTCTACATCGAAGACAAGGGCGCTTTCACAGGCGAGATCTCAGCTCCCATGTTAAAGGATGCCGGTGTTGAATACATCATCATCGGCCACTCAGAGAGAAGAGATATCTTCGGCGAGAATGATATCCTCATCAATGCCAAAGTTAAAAAGGCATTCGCAGCAGGCCTTAAGCCCATCCTTTGCTGTGGCGAATCACTTGCACTTCGTAAGGCCGGCACATACAAAGAGTGGATCGAGAGACAGATCAAGTGGGATCTTTCCGATGTTACGGCAGATCAGGTAAAAGAACTCGTGATCGCTTACGAACCTATCTGGGCAATCGGAACAGGTGAGACCGCTACCGCAGATCAGGCAGAAGAAGTCTGCAAGCTTATCCGTGATCTTATCGCTAAGATGTACGATGCAGCTACCGCTGAGGCAGTTCGTATCCAGTACGGCGGATCCATGAACGCAGGCAATGCCGCAGAGCTTCTTAGTAAGCCCGACATTGACGGCGGACTTATCGGCGGCGCTTCACTTAAGCCCGACTTTGGTCAGATCGTTAACGCATAAATCTTATCGGGGGAATGGGAATGTCATTGCGTAGATTATCGGCCATTATTTTATCGATTGTGATATTACTGTCACTTACCGCATGCGGATCCGGTGAACTTCCGGGAGTCACGTTTGAGGTTGGTCAGAGTATCCAGGCAGGCAATGCGAAACTTACATTAACAGAGATTTCGGGCTTTCAAAAAGATTACGATATCAATAACGACGGCCTTATGGACGGCGATTTCAAAGACGGATACGTTTATGTACTGGTTATCTACGAACCGGAGAACCTGAGCGGTGAAGTTATTGAAGGCTGGGAGCCGACAAACGATGTCACGATCGTTTATAACGGCAAAAGAGTATATACCGCCATCAAAACTTTATACTATTATCCCTATATGTATACATATGATATGAAGTCAAAGGGATGGTGGATGAATTATCAGATCCCGACTAACGATGAGGCCAGTATCCCGACAAAACTCTGTAAAGTTTTTCAGGTATCCTATGCCGAGATAAAAGACGCAAAACCTCTCCAGTTAAAGATAAGACTTAACAATGACGATACGGATTATCTGTGCGAGGTAAGAAAGCCGGACTGATCTTAATGAACACTAAAAGAGCCACTGCATCAGCAGTGGCTCTTTAAATATATACGCGATTGGGTTTCCAATGCATCGAAAATGCCGATGCATCGGCGGATTAAGCCATTTGGGCCATATTAAGATTGTAGTAAATACCTTTCTTCGCCATCAGCGATTCGTGGTTGCCTTCCTCGGCAATGCCTCCGTCCTCAATAACAAAGATCCTGTCGGCATTTCTTATCGTAGAAAGCCTGTGCGCTATTACGAATGAGGTACGTCCCTTAAGGATCGTAGCTATTCCCTTCTGAACCAGAAGCTCCGACTTGGTGTCGATCGATGATGTAGCCTCGTCAAGTATTAAGATCTTTGGATCGGAGATGATCGTACGGGCAAAGGCAAGCAGTTGCTTTTGACCTTGTGATAATCCGCCTCCGCGTTCCGTAAGCTCTGTGTCGTAGCCCTTTTCGAGCTTCATTATGAAGTCGTGGGCATTGACCTTTTTGCAGGCTTCTTCGATCTCTTCGTCGGTAGCGTCGAGTTTACCGTATCTTATATTTTCGCGGATAGTTCCCGTGAACAGGAAATTGTCCTGAGTCATTATTCCAAGCTGACTTCTCAAACTCTCGATCGATACGTCTTTGACATCACTGTCATCTATGAGTACGGTACCGCTTTGAACATCATAGAAACGTGAGATAAGATTTACGATCGTTGTTTTGCCGGCGCCGGTAGGCCCTACAAGGGCGATCGTCTCACCCGGGGTGATATCGAAGTTTACATCTTTTAATACAGGCACTCCGTCCTCGTATGCAAATCCGACATCCTTAAACCTTACGCGGCCGACTATCTCAGGCATCTCACCGACCTTTTCGCCGTCTTTTATCTCGGGCTCAAGGTCCATTACTTCGAATACACGCTCTGCAGCAGCGAGATTGGTGATTATCTGATTGTAAAAGCTTCCGAGATTGGCAATGGGCATCCAGAAAAGCGAGAGATAACTTGAAAATGCTATCAGTAATCCCACGTTGCCGGCACCTATATGCAGAACTTTTACGGCCACATACAGCATGCACACGATGCTTATCGCCGTGCTTATCTCAATGACGGAGTTAAATGCATCGTTTACCCGGACAGCGCTTATGAAACTGTCTTTGTGTTCTTTTGTCAGCTCATCAAATGTTTCGAGCGATTCATCCTCGGCGGTATAGGTCTTGATGATCCTGATACCGGAAATGTCTTCATGCAGAAACGCATTCAGATTGGATGATTTCTTGCGGTGTATCTGCCAGCGTACGCGGCAGAGATTCTCTATTACGAACAGTCCCGTGATCAAAAGCGGAAGTCCTACCATGCCGGCAAGTGCCAGACGCGGGTTTTTGATGATCATTATTACCAGGACTGCTATGACCGTAATAAAGTCGGGCAGGAGAGTGATGACGAAGTTCTGCAACACCTGTTTAAGTGAGTTTACATCACCCATTACCCTTGAAAGGATCTTACCTGTGGGGCGGGAGTCAAAAAACTTGAATCCCAGTGTCTGAAGGTGTGTGAACACTTCTTCACGGATCGTCTGTATGATCGAGTTTGTCATTTTGCTCATCACATACATTCTGATCTTAACCAAGATCACTCTGCCCACATTAAGCCCGAGGGCGATCGCTATCAGTATAAACATTCCCTGTAGATTGCCGGGAGTAATGTAATCGTCTATGGCCGATTCGATGATGAGCGGGTTTACCAGACTCACACCTACGCAATACGCCATTATGAACATTACACCGACTATCGTCTTTTTGTATCTGAAGAGGTAGCTTAAGAGTCGCTTTATGGTCACCGATTTCTTAACCTGCGATATCTCTTCATCCTCTCTTATCGAGTTGGCGGCCATATTAGATCACCTCCTTTAACTCAGGCTCTCCGTACTGCGAAACATAAGTCTCGTAGTAGAGGCCTTTTTTCTTAAGAAGCTCGTAGTGGGTACCGCGCTCCGCGATACGTCCTTCGTCGAGCACTATTATTTCATCTGCGTCTTTGACCGAGCTTATACGGTGAGCGATTATTATCTTGGTCATATCCGTAAGCTCTTTAAGTCTTTTCTGAATTTCACGCTCGGTTTCCATATCGAGTGCGGAAGTCGAATCGTCCATTATCAGGATCGGTAACTCTTTGGCAAACGCGCGCGCTATTGAAATTCTTTGTTTCTGCCCGCCGGAGAGGCCCACGCCTCTTTCGCCGATGACGGTATCGTAACCTTTGTCCATCTTGTCGATGAACTCGCTGGCGCCCGCATTTTTGCTGGAAAGCCTGATGATGGCATCACTTATCTTGTGACGTTTTCCCATCTTGATGTTTTCGGCAATCGTATCCGAAAACAGGAATACATCCTGCATTACCAGTGAAACGCTGCCGCGCAGCTGTTTAAGCGTTAAGTCCTTTATCGGAACGCCGTCAAGGCGGATCTCGCCGTCGGTAACATCGTAAAGCCGTGTGAGAAGCGAAACGATCGATGTTTTACCGGCACCGCTGGCGCCCATGATACCGAGCGTCTTGCCCGCCGGTATCTCAAATGAGATATCCTTTAAGATATCGTGCATGTCTTCTTTGTGGAACCCTACATGATCAAATGTGATCTCACCCTTTACGTGTTCCAGCACCACGGGATTTTCGGGATCGTTGATCGTGGAAGCCTCGTTGTATATCTTGTTAAGCTTCTTGATACTTGCCACAGCTTCCGAGAAACTGTTGGTAAGCCATCCCAGCATTTCCATGGGCCACACGATGTTGTTGGAATAACTGATGTATGCGGTGATCACACCGAGCGTGATGCCGTACATTCCTTTAACATAGAATATTCCGCCCAGCACCAGTACGAGCAACGGCACTATACCCGAGATAAAAGAAAAGAA
>CACYCC010000238.1 GCA_902772805.1 uncultured Lachnospiraceae bacterium
GAATACTTTGACTTTTCACTCGGCCGTCTCGAATACAGGACACTCCGGTTTGAAACCGAGTATCTTGCCGACGAAGACAATTACCAGGGAGTTGCGGTAGTCAATTATACCGAACGGGAAATACCCTTTACCAGAATAATAGAGCACAAACATTTTGCTTTTAACACCTGTAAAGGTACTTTCATCACAAGAGAATACCCTGCCGAGTTTACCGAAGGGTGTGAACCTTACTATCCGATCAACAACGAACGCAACAATGAGCTTTTTGAAAAATACCGCGAATTGGCACAAAAAGAACCGAATGTGATATTCGGCGGACGACTGGGAAATTATAAATATTATGATATGGATAAAGTAATAAGAGCCGCACTTGATACGGTTACCGCACAGATCAACTGTTGTTGATGCTTTCAATAAATCTGCGCACATAAAAAGACCTCGCTTACTTAATAAGTTTGCGGGGTCTTATTAACAGTATGAAGAGAACATCATTCCGGTATATGCACTTGTTACATAAGGTGTTGCGTAATTGTGTCCCGGATTCTTGTAAGCGACTATCGTCTTGTCGGCGTACTGCATAGGGTTGATACCCACCTGATTGGTCTTACGGAGCATCGAACTCGTAAATCCTTTCAATGCTTCAAAATTATCTTTGAGTTCGCCGCTGGCTGCCGCCGCTCTTAACTTATCGGTATCAAGCGATATCCTGCCGTCTTCGTTAAGCGAAATTCCTACGCTTGAAAGTTCATCGGCATGGATCGACGCGATCGCCTTCATCTCGCTTACAAGACGGTTGCTCTTGGGATGAAGGACCGAATAAGCATCTGCTTTGTCAACGAAAGCATTGTAGCCGTCCATGAGCTTTGTGATGTTGGTCGCAAGTGACTCAACGTCGGGCTTTAAGCTTATGTTGGTGGAATCATCTTCGGAAGTGCTGATGTTTTTGAGCCTTATCTCAAACATCTTCTCAACGGTGAACGTATTACCCGAAGCATGACGCTCTTCTCCGTTGATGGTAAATTCCGCATCCGATGATTCGTTTACTATATTGTCAAGACCAAAGTAGGTAACGCTCCCCGCTGTCTTACTGGTATTGTCATCAGAGATCGTAAAGAGATGTCCGCCCTGAGGATGTCTGCCGGTATTTACCGATTCGATCTTAAGAGCAGAATTTCCGTTTCCGTCTTCCAAAACTTCGGCATTCAGTCCGATACCCGCATTGCTGATCAGCCTTGCGAGTTTCTGCTGAATATCCTTGTTGGTGTCGCTGTCATATACATTGTACTGGAATTCGTAGTTAAGTCCGTTGATGCCGACGTCAAACGAGTAAAGGTCTTCCTTTAAGGAATGTGCATTCGACGGGATCATGGTTCCTATGTTTGTCTGAGGAGCCGCCAGGCGGTTTACCGTCATGTCAAAAGAAGGTACATCTTCTTCATCGATGTTTTCGCCTATATAATAAGCCTCTGCGAGTGAATCTTTGGTAGAGTGCGCTCTCTTTTGGTTAAGAAGTTCGTCTTCATTGAGTCCGCCCAAAGATGCGATCGTATTTCTGAAAGATCTTGCATTCTCTTTTAAGCCGACAGCATACTCCTTCGTAGACTGCGAAGTATCTACGATGTAGAGGGGTGCTTCTTTATTCATCTTAACGATGGAATTATAAATGCCACGCAGCTCGCTTTTCTTGTGCGTGTCGAACTTCGTATCCGACTTGGGCGCATACGTAGTAAGATAATAATTATAGATATTATTGATCACAGCTGTGTTTGCCATAAGCCCCCTCCTTTCTTCCGTGATAGGCTACGCAGAAATCCGTTCCTGCTATGCGAATTTCTTCGCAATGACTTAGGCATATAAAGACACTAAGGTACATTAATCCTATTTTTATACTCATAAACTACCATATGCCATTTTAAAAATCAAGACCTTTTTCGCAAAATTAACGAATTATTTTCTTGACACATCTCCATATAATATGATAGCGGGCGTTTTAAGCGCCCGCTAATGTTTTAATGAGTATATGAATAGATCAGTTCACCGTCTTCAAAATAATATTCGAAGGATATCGTATTCGGCCTGATACCGCAGCTTGCTTCCATCATATCTTTGTTGGAATCAAGTGTGCTGTCCCAGTCCATGCCTTCAAAGGAAGCAACCAGCGTGTCTTTCATATCCTTGGTAACGATCGATCCGTAATAATATTTGTAGATCATATCGTTTCCGATAATATCGATGTCAAAGTCCGAATAGTAACCGCCGTATCCCTGATCGGTCAGCTGCTTTTTGGTCTCGTCAACGATCGCGGACTTAACACCGGGAAGGCTGAAATAATCTTCAAGCGTCGTGGCATTTTTGTTGTCTACAAGATCGGTTGAATCAACAGATGTATCATCATCGTCATCATCATCCACCGAAGACTTGGTGTCAAC
>CACYCC010000239.1 GCA_902772805.1 uncultured Lachnospiraceae bacterium
ACGACAATGGCGTCTGCATCACCAAGAAGCCTATCGTGGAACCCTGGAAGTGCCCGTATCACAACGGCCGCATGTGCCTTGAGGTAATAAAACGAGACATTGACAGATGAGCGTCATAAGGGACCTCGACCCGCTTTTTCTTTTAACCTGTCTATTTTCTTGGTGACCGACCGCTTGTACACGATGATCGTCATAATGATCGCCATCAGAAATGCCATCGACACATCGAATATCGAGTGCTGCTTAAGAAACATCGTGGATAAGATGATCAGCACACATATGATAAAAGAAGGTATCCTGAAACATTTTTTATGCTTCGTGTAGCTGCAGTGCGTGATGCAAAGGTGTGCACCGATCGAGTTGTAGACATGAATGCTGGGCCAGAGGTTCGTGGGCGTATCGGTGTGATAGAGGTTCTCGACCATCCGGGTAAACATGTTGTCACGCGGCATCACAAGGGGACGCAGGTTGTGGCCGTTGGGCCAGATCGTTGATATCAGCAAAAATATCGTCATTCCGGTACAAAGAAAAACCAGAGACTTGTAATATTCATGCTTGTCCGTGAAAAATGCCGCACCCACACATGCGAATACATAGGCAAACCACGCCAGATACGGGATTATGAATATCTCGCAAAACGGGATCATGTCGTCGAGGGGTGTGTATATCAGTCTGTATGTAGTTACTTTTTTCTCAAGCAGCGAAAACCACGTAAGATATATCGCCATATAAATGAACAGCGGTATCGCGTGCTTGTACTTTTCGTAGAATTGTTTCATGCCTGTCGATTTCTGAGGAAACGGAGTACTCCGGGTACAACACTTACCCTGATATGGTCGGAAGTAGTGTAAACTTCACCGTCGGTGTGCACCCACATGGGGATATCCGTTTTAACTTCGTAACTCTTTACATGATAGATCTTTACATGCTTGTTGGTGACATGCGTTCCCTTTGATGCCGTGGGAATAACACCCAGCGCACTGAGAGAAGATATGTTGTTGATAACGCATATATCCAAAAATCCGTCGTCGGGAACGGCTTCGGGAGCGAATTTATATCCGCCGCCTTCATAGCAGGTATTCATGCCCACCACAAAACGCAGTTTCTTAAACTCGATCTTTTCGCCGTTATCAAGCGTCAGAACGGCATTGGGTGTTTTGGAACCGAGAATTATCTTTAGTGAAATGAGCACGTAAATGAGCTTTCCGAGTCCGATCCTGTTTAAGAAATCTTTGGATCTCGAAGCAAGTGCCCGCTCACAGATGGCTGCGTCAAATCCGATACCGCAGCTTACGTCAAAGTATCTTACCTTGGCAATATCGCCGTTTCCTATCTGCGAACGCTCATCGCCTATGGTTAAATATTCAAGTTTTCCGAGGTCGTAAAGGAGCGGTTCTTTTACCGCAAGTATATCCTTCAGGTTCTCGATGGGATCCGCACTGTAGGCAAGCGATCTTGCAAAATCGTTACCCGATCCGGTGGGGATATATCCGATATTTACCTTCGAAAAATCGCTTATTCCCTGCAAGGCTTCATCAAGCGTACCGTCGCCGCCTAAGATGATCATATTGATCGGGCCGTCGCCGGTATGATATTTATCGATGGCTTCACCGACAAGCTCAGCCACGTGTCCCTGCTTCTTGGAAAAAGAAACATCGTACTCGACCGCGTTTTCTTTTAAATATCCTTCAACACTGTTCCAGACCTTGATCCCAAGTCCCGAGCGGGAAGCGGGGTTACAAATAAAATGATATTTTGCCATCGGACCCACCTATTTCGCATAAAAACGATAAATGTGTATCATTTTTATGATATCACTTCGGGGTAAGCGTGGCAAGATGAACGGGCAGGCGGAATACCGCCGTAACGGGAAAGCGAACAGCGCTGTAAATTGTTTTGCAAATTATCGATTACTAATATATAATTACTTTCAAAATAAATTTTAGGAGAGAGACCATGTATTCTTTTGATGAAATCACCAAAGTCGATCCCGAGATCGCGCAGGCGATAAAGGACGAGCAGCAAAGACAGAACGATCACATCGAGCTCATCGCATCGGAAAACTGGGTAAGCCATGCAGTTATGGCTGCAATGGGAAGCCCTCTTACCAACAAGTATGCGGAAGGTTATCCCGGAAAGCGTTATTACGGCGGATGTGAATGTGTAGACGTTGTTGAAACTCTTGCAATAGAGCGTGCCAAAGAACTTTTCGGATGCGACTATGCAAATGTTCAGCCTCACTCAGGTGCCCAGGCAAACCTTGCGGTTCAGTTTGCGATCTGCAACCCCGGCGATACCATAATGGGTATGAACCTCGACCACGGCGGACACCTTACACACGGTAGCCCGGTCAACATTTCCGGTAAATACTTCAACATCGTTCCTTACGGTGTAAACGACGACGGTTTCATCGATTATGATAAAATGTATGCACTTGCCATGGAATGCAAGCCCAAGATGATCATCGCAGGCGCTTCCGCATATGCAAGAGCAATAGATTTCAAGAAATTCAGAAAAGCAGCCGACGATTGCGGCGCGGTTCTTATGGTGGATATGGCACATATCGCAGGTCTTGTTGCAGCAGGACTTCACGAAAGCCCCATCGGAATAGCGGACGTTGTTACAACCACAACGCACAAGACTCTTCGCGGTCCCCGTGGCGGTCTTATCCTGTGCAATCAGGAAGCGGCTGACAAGTATAACTTCAACAAGGCTATTTTCCCCGGTATCCAGGGCGGTCCTCTTATGCACGTTATCGCTGCCAAGGCTGTTTGCTTCAAGGAAGCGCTCACTCCCGAATTTAAAGCTTATCAGCAGCAGATCATCGATAACGCCCAGGCTCTTTGCAAGGGTCTTATGTCAAGAGGCGTCAAGATCGTATCCGGCGGTACCGATAACCACCTGATGCTTGTGGATCTTACCAACTTCGAACTTACAGGTAAGGCGGTTGAGAAGTGGCTTGATGCGGCTCATATCACGGCCAACAAGAACACCATTCCCAACGATCCTCAGAAGCCCTTCGTTACCAGCGGTATCAGACTCGGAACTCCCGCAGTTACAAGCCGTGGCATGAAGACGGATGATATGGATGTTATCGCAGACTGCATCGCCAACATCATCAAAGGCGGTGAGGCTGCCGTTGAGCCTACCAAGGCACGTATACTTGAACTTAC
>CACYCC010000240.1 GCA_902772805.1 uncultured Lachnospiraceae bacterium
CTGCTCTCAATGCTTATAACGATAGCGATCATGGTATTTTTCCTGGGTGATCTCAGCAACAATGCGGTGCTGGATACGATCTCCATGATTCCCGGAAGAGGCGGTGCGGAAGACGTGGCAACATCGGGAGAGATAGTTTTTTACTGGATCTCTGCGGGAATACTCACGATCAATGCGGCGACCGTAACACATGCATTTTACTCAAACATGATAAAGGACAGAACGGGCAGTACGCTCAATTCACTCTTTGTAATGCCCATCAAGCGCCCCGTGTTCGTAATGGGTTATGTGTCCGGCGCATGGATCGCAGGCTGCATCATGAGTCTTGTAACGCTCATCGTGGTTGAAGCGATCGGATATGCCAAGGGTTACGGCATTCCCGCAGCGGCTGTTCAGGTTAAGATGATACTTCTCATCGCGCTTATCAACTTTGTGTTTGCGGCCGTGCTGTTTCTTTTTGCATCGATGGTAAAGAGTGCAAGTGCGTGGAGCGGTATCGGGATCGTGCTCGGTACACTCGCAGGATTCCTGGGCGGGATCTACTTCCCTCTCGGACAGATGAGCGAAACACTTGCAAAGATCGTGAAATGCTTCCCCTTCATCTACGGAACATCTGTATTCAGGAAAGTGATACTTGCGGATATTGAGGACGGTTTCTTTTGCGAAGCTCCCGAAATAATGCGTAGCGAGTTCGACAAAGCAATGGGAATGGACTTCACTTTATTCAAAAATGAATTGTCGGTCGGCGGAAAAATAGGTATACTCGTTGCAGTGGGACTGGTATTTTCGGTACTCGCGACATTATACTTAACCTACAGCAAAAAGAAAGACAGATAAATTCGGATAATGAAGATTACCATTGAAACGCCTCTTCCGGGTGAGGAGGACGAGATCATAATAAGAATGGCCGAGTTAAGCGACGAGGTCCTAAAGACGGTGAGCCGCTTAAAGGACGGGGCAAATCACGATACGATCGCCGTTAATCTGGATGAGAATATCGTGATGCTGCCGATAAAGGAGATACTGTACTTCGACGCGGTCGACAACAGAACGTTTGCCTACACGGTCGATAAATGCTACAAAGTGGCCAAGAAGTTGTACGAACTGGAAGAGTTTCTGGCAAACTCTTCCTTTGTGCGGATATCCAAGAACTCGATCGTGAATATCAGGATGATCGCGCATTTGAGCCCCGAGTTTAACGGCCGTTTTATCGCGAAGCTCAAAAACGGCGAGGACATAATAATTTCGCGGAGCTACGTGCCCACGCTTAAGAAGAAGCTGGGGATCGGGAGGTAGCGCCGGGGGCCGGCAGCCCGAAAGGGCTTAGGTGGCCACCCGGAGCGAATCGGTGGCAAGGCAATGGAGGATTTATGAAGGCGTTTTTAAAAAGTTGGGTTTTCTGGTTTTTGATAATAAATACGGGAATTACGATAGTGGTTGCGGTGAGTGTCCTTAAATATGACGCGATCGCATCCGGGACGATCTTAAGGATCGTGATCTCGGCGTTAGCCACTTCGCTCGTTACGGCAGGGTTTTTCGCGATAAACCCCAAAAAGCCGATGGGAAAAGGAATGATAGCGTTGTCATATTTCCTGCACTATCTGGTTTTATACGGCATAATGTATCTGCTCGGTACTTCATTCGGATGGTTTGAAAGATCTGTCGGCGGCGCGGTAAGCATAGCAATAAGTGTAGCTATCGTGTATGCGTTCTCGGTGATCGCAAGCATGCTGTTGTCGCAGGGCGAAGCCAAGGAGCTAAACCAAGCGCTTAAGAATTTTACAGAGAATGACGAGGACCGGAAAACCGAGTGATATCGGGAGGTCTTTTGTTGAAAACGCCCGGGAGGCCGGGCCAATAATAAGCCCGGGGCGGTGGCCCCGGGCGGTTGTGTTTAAGTCATTTAATTGTCGGCCGCTGCCTTGTACTTCTCAAGTTCTTCGCGGAGTCTCTTAACTTCGGCTTCGGCGGCGTCGGCACGTTTTCTTTCTTTTTCGGTCAGGCTGCTTTGTTCTTTGATGCCCTCCAGCCTTCCGGCTTCGCGTTCGTCACGGGCGGTAAGTTCAAGCTGTCTTTCAAATGTAAAATCAAGAGTCATTGTTTTTTC
>CACYCC010000241.1 GCA_902772805.1 uncultured Lachnospiraceae bacterium
TATAACGGAACAGGCGAATAATATATTTTATGAGGGAAGAGGGGCGAGTGTGCAAAATATCATTTCTGCAAGCCTTTGATCTGCTCTTTCTCTATGACGATCAAAAGGATCGTATGCTTGGTGATCACGGATTTCGGTGAGGCAAAATGCCACAACTCTCCGCGTTCTTTTATGGCGACCACGTTAATGTTATAGCTGTTGCGAAGATCAAGTTCGATAAGGCTCTTTCCTATCCACTCGTCTCTGGGCATCATCTCTATCATGAACATGTTCGCATCAAGTTCATAATAATCCTGGAACCGCGACGACATAAGTATACGTGCCGAACGGATACCGCCATCACCTTCGGGGTCGACTATACGGTCGGCTCCGACTTTTTTAAGTATTGATGTCGTGCGGTCCGACGACGTCTTGGCAACGACAAGCGGAACGCCCTGTTCTTTTGCAACGGATATCGACAGTATGCTGGCAGCCAGATCGTCGCCCATCGATACCACGACTATATCCATATTCTTAAGCCCCAGAGCGTTAACTTCTTCCTCGTTGGCAAGATTTGCGCAGACGGCGGAAGTACATTTATCCGAAAAATCCTGTATGAGTTCTTCGTTTTTATCGACCGCAAGTACGTCCGCACCAAGCCTGTAAAGGTTGGCCGCAAGGCTCTTTCCGTATTTTCCGAGTCCCAAAACCGCTATTGATTTTTTCATTGTTATCCTCCCGTCTATCCTACATAAAAAGTGCCTTCGGAATGTCTTATCGTATTGGCCGGCGAACTGCCCTTTGAAAAGAATACGGCCATTGAGATCGGAGCTATCCTTCCAAGATACATCGAAACTATCACCACGATCCGGCCAAGCGTACCAAGTGTCGGTGTGATCGCTCTTGTAAGTCCCACTGTTCCGAGTGCGCTCACTATCTCATACATCGCATCGGTAAGCGGTATGCCTTCACATGCTATGAGCAGCGCAACCATCACAAATTCGGTTATCATACTCACAAATACTATGGCGGATGCTTTTCTCATCTGCTCTTCGGACACGCGTCTGTGAAAGATCACGTTTTCTTTGCGCCCCTTTATATAAGACATTGCATTCATAAAGAACAAAAATACCGTCACGGTCTTAACACCGCCCGCGGTTCCTACGGGGGAACCTCCGATAAACATCAGCACATATCCGACGGTACACGAAAGTTCCGTGAGTTTTTCCTGAGGTACGGACGCAAATCCCGCGGTCCTGAACGTAACGGACTGGAAAAAGCTGTTCAGGATCTTGCCGGGAATACTCATATTTCCCATCGTATCCGGATTTGAAAACTCTGCCGCAAAAACAAACGCCGCGCCGAAAACAGTCAAAACAAGCGTCAGTATAAGGACAAGACGGCTGTGTTCGGAAAGGCGCTTAAATACTTTTACCGGTGAAAAACCGTTTTTAAAGCCCGATCTTATACCATCCAGAAGATCAAACCATACAACAAACCCCAGACCGCCCAGAATTATCAGTGCCATCGTAAGACACATCAGATACGGCGAATCCGCAAAGTCCATCATGCTGTTGGGGCCCACGATGTCCATTCCGGCATTACAGAACGCCGATACCGACTGAAAGACCGAAGCCCAGATCCCCTTTGGAACACCAAGCATGGGTATAAACTTTATGGCAAAAAGAACGGCTCCGACGCCCTCTACTATAAATACACCTTTAAAGATACGCCTTAAAAACGAAAGCACTCCTTTTCTTTTGTCTATATTAAGTGAATCTCCGAGCAACATCCTGTCACTGAGGTAAAATTTCTTTTTCCAGACAAGCATGAGCATTGAGGCGACCGCGATGACACCGAGTCCGCCTATCTGTACAAGGATCAGTATCACGGCTTGACCGAAGACACTCCAATGGGCATAAGTATCCGCCACGACAAGTCCCGTAACGCATACGCTTGTTGTGGCGGTAAAAAGTGCGGTCAAAAAACCGGTATGTTCCGAAGCGGCGGTTGAAAACGGAAGCAGCAAAAGAAGCGTGCCGACCGCGATCGCCACCAGGAAACTTAACGGTATCAATTGTACGGGGGAAATTCTGCTCGTCTTCAATGATCCGTGCCCCTTAAGTACCAACTATCCCTATCTCATATCGGATATTTTACAACAACGTGCATAATACCACAATCAAAAAGAACCTTATCGCTGTGATAAGGCTCTTTTATGATTTGTCTGCTTATGCTTTTACGAAACGGAATACATTCCACGATAATGGCTTTAATTCCGCTTTTACCGTCATATCGTCGCAGACGGTGTCCGTTGCCGGAACGGGAGCAAGATCTTGATCCGCTCCGTCAGTGGATACTCCCTTTTCGTTAAACATCTCTGTGTGCCCTTCAAAGCGCATACCTGTAAGTCCCGTGATATCAAGAGTAAAGTCCGCACAGTCTTCCCAGTCGCGGTTGATCACAAAGACGGTAAGTTCTCCCGAACCGGCATCATATGCGGCTGCGGAATCAATGAAATCTACTCCGTCCTGCTCGTGGTACTTATGCGTATCATCTATCGCAAAACTTTCAAGGTCGTATTTCTCACATTCGACTGATGTCATAAGAGAGACACCGTGACCGTATTTCATAAGATCCGCGTACGGATAATATGCGGGAACCGTAAAGACATGATCGTGATCGCAGCCTGCCGCTACACCAAGACCGGAGGTCATGCAGCCGATCTTGACACGGTCCGCGTGACGGATCATCTCAAGGATGACGCCCGCATTTCCGAGTGCCATCATCATCGGATCCATGGGAGGGAACGAGCGTGAAGGCATATTGTCGGGATCGTGGCGGATGTATTCGCGCGCGGGATCGAAATTGTAATGAGTGCCGGGTTCGATGTAAACC
This sequence comes from uncultured Lachnospiraceae bacterium, assembly GCA_902772805.1. Taxonomy (GTDB): domain Bacteria; phylum Bacillota; class Clostridia; order Lachnospirales; family Lachnospiraceae; genus UBA1258. The sequence goes on from CACYCC010000241.1 coordinate 2,878, forward strand.
TCTCTGCCGAAATGAATATCCTTCTTCGGCATACACATTACGCCGTACTCATCCAGCGAAAGTTTCATTACCTTCGGAGAACGTAACAGTGTCTGTACATAGTCACACAGACCGATCTCAGTACGGATATAGTCTTCAAAATACCGTGACGCCGCCATGAACTGAGCATAATTTCCGATCTCGGCCGACTGATAATGGTGCATTGAAATATAGTCGACAGCATTATAGCATTCTTTTAAGACTTGAAGATCCCAATCCGGATAATGCAGCAGGTCCGGAGAACTCGAAACACATACCGCAGTTTCGATGCTTCCGTCGACCCATTTCATGGCCTTGGATGTTTCATTGGCCAGGATTCCGTAGCCTCTGGGATCCTTATCCCAGGATGCTACCTGCCAGGGGCCGTCCATTTCATTTCCCAAATACCATACTTTGACACCGTACGGTTTTTCGTGTCCGTATTTTTTACGAAGATCCGACCAGTATGTACCGCCTGCGTGATTGGTATATTCAACATTGTATACGGCATCATTTATGTCGCCGGTACCTAAGTTTATGGTGTACATCGGTTCTATGCCGGTCTTTTCGGCCCACTGAAGATATTCGTCATGGCCGACATCGTTCGGATAGTATTGATGCCACGCAATATCGAGATGTTCTTTCCTGTTTTCTTTGGGCCCGATGGAATCCTTCCAGTCCCAGCCGGATACAAAATTACCGCCGGGGAGACGAACCGAGGGTACGTCTGTTTTTTTCAAAGCCTCTATCCAATCCTTACGGAAACCCTGTTCATCGGCGGTCGGATGTTTGGGGTTATACATATTACCGTACACGATCGATCCGATAGGCTCCATGAACGCTCCGTAGAGACGTTTTGATATTTCGCCGATCTTGAAATCCGGATTAATTGATACCCTTGCCTTTTTTGCCATTCTCTTTTCCCTTTCCTTTGTGTATTTATTATGAATAAA
>CACYCC010000242.1 GCA_902772805.1 uncultured Lachnospiraceae bacterium
TCTTTGCCGCGTGGATATCTTAAGATAAATCCGTACTCTTTGGAATGTTCTTTGAGCCATTTACCCGCTCTCGTATCGCCGAATTCATAATCGAGGGTTGTATGTCCTGCCGTTACGATATCAAACGCCATTCCGAGCTGATGCTCGCTGGCTCCGGGAACCGTAACTTTCTGGCTTGAGATCTTGTAAGCTTCAAGATACGAATAACCCATTCCCATATAAAGAGATATCTTTTTGTTAAAGAGTCTCGACTGGAGCTCATAATCTCTGTAAGGAGAACATACTATAAGGCTTACACCGTCATCCTGAGCTGCCTTTAACATTGTGGTTAAGGGTTCAAGCACTCTTTCGTCACATTTCATGGAGCCTGTAATGGTGGCAAGCTGGAATTCATAATCATCGGGGATCGGATGAGTTTTGTTGACAAGTATCAGGTTCCAGGCATCCCTATCGAAAGCTTTCTCTCCGGAATCGGCTTTTGCCGTAGCGATATCGGAACTTTCAAGGAAATCTTCCAAAGTGAAGGTATCGATGTTATCCGTACTTGTAAGATCGGCCTGATCTATACTGTCCATAAGATCCGAATCTTCGATCCATTCGGCGGTTTCCGTATCGTCCTCTTTGACCGCATCGACCGTGGTGTCGGTAACCTCATCGGATTTATCGGCTTCATCGGTCGAGGCAAGATATATTTCATTGTCATCGGAATGCGTGATAAAAGTGAAACTCGAACTCATGAAAAAGAAAATGAGTGCAAGCAAAACAGATATATATCTCTTGCCGTTTTTGTAAAAGTACTGGCTGATCATATAGCATCCGAGTACGACTGCGGCAATGACATATATCAAAGGAGTGAGAATTTTATGCTTTTGTGAAGCCCTGGCGGCTTTATATACCACTTCTTCTTTAAATGTGCGTTTCAATGCATAATTCTCCTTTTTACAAAATAATAATAGCACACCGCTTTTGATAGTAAAGAGAATTATTGAACAAAATTTATTAATTTTTCTTAATATAAAATGTCAGAGGTTACGGTTATTTTTATATCATTGAATCAAAAAATATGATAACATTAACCGAAAGTCCAATAACCAAATATTTCATACAGGAGAACAAAATGGGCGGATCGACATTTGGAAAGATTTTAAGCGTAACTACATGGGGAGAATCACACGGACCTGCGATAGGGTGCGTGGTTGAAGGTGTTCCTGCGGGAATAGATCTTTGTGAGGAAGATTTTGTATATTATATGGATCTTAGGAAACCTTCAAGAAGTACAGATACTCCCAGAAAAGAATCGGATACCGTAAAGATAATGTCGGGTGTATTTGAAGGTAAGACTACCGGTACTCCCGTTTCACTTATGATAGTCAATGAAAACACGCATTCACAGGACTATTCGAACATCAAAGATGTTTACAGACCCGGTCATGCGGATTATACATATGATGCAAAATACGGTTTCAGGGATTACAGAGGCGGCGGCAGATCGTCGGGCCGTGAAACGGCAATGAGAGTTGCCGCAGGTGTTATCGCACGTAAAATACTTGATACTGTCGGTGTTATCATCAGTTCCGAATACTCTCCCGTTCCCGAGATCCCCGAACTTGATTCCATGGGCGGAACCGTCAAAGTGGTTGCCGGTAACGTTCCCGCAGGACTCGGTGAGCCGGTATTTTCAAAGCTTGATGCGGAACTTTCCAAAGCCTTTATGTCTGTAGGTGCCGTAAAGGCCGTTGAATTCGGACTTGGCACAAAGGTAAGCGAAATGCTAGGCAGCGAGAACAACGATACTTTTATAAATGTTGATGGGAAGATTTCTACCGTAAACAATAACTGCGGAGGTATTTTGGGCGGCATATCAGACGGTGATGATATCGTGATCAAAGCCTATATCAAACCGGTTCCCTCAATCCTCAAAGAACAGCGCACCGTTGACAAAGACGGCAATGAAACAACCCTTACCATCAAGGGACGCCACGATAAATATCTTCCGCCCCGCATCGCTCCCGTTCTTGAAGCCATGACCGCACTGACACTCGCTGATGCACTTCTTATGAACATGACTTCAAGAATAGAGAATATAATCAAAGTTTACAAGAAATAATTGTCTGACCATACCATATATAAAATACGGCCGTGATGATATATGTACAAATCGCAACAATAGCGCCGTCACTTAGCGAATGCGAATACGATCGGATGATTTCGAGGACTGTTTGAGTCCCAAAGGGACGAGTTCCGCAGAAATCATCCTGCTATACTATATCGTATGAAGCATGAGCTTAGTGAAAGGACGCGTGTGGAGATTTGACATATATCATTACGGCCTTAATTAATCTACCGGGTAATAAAATATTATTTATCATCTTCCAGTTTGTGGAAAATAATGCAGTTGGGCTTTACGATCTTCATTTCGGGGCCGTTCATAACTATCGTTCCGTTTTCCATATCAACGTTAAAGAACGTCATGGTATCGGATTCGTGGTTACACGACACAAGATGCTTGTCATCGGGGAAA
>CACYCC010000243.1 GCA_902772805.1 uncultured Lachnospiraceae bacterium
ATTAAGGGAAACTATCATCACGCGTTCCCCGTTTGAAAGTTTGATCCCTTTACCGTGTGCCAGAAGCCACGCCTTGGTATCTGCGGTGCGGTTAACTCGTTCCTCAAATACGACCTCATCGTTTGAGTTACGGACTTTGTCAAGTTCCGTACCTATATATTCGTTCATATCGCCGTCAAAACGCGATCTGATCTCATGGATCGTAACTTCGTTTCTGCGGTCCGAATCGATTCCGAACAATTCAAGCGCCTTGTCGTTGATCTGTACAATATCTTCATCTTCGGCCTTTAAGATAAGCATTCCTGTATTCTGCACTTCCAAGAGTTCCTTGAACAGTTCGCTCTCGCTTTCAAATACGGTACGAAGTTCGCAGACTGCCGAAGCTATGGTACCGACCTCATCCGTGCGGGCACTGTATACCTCTATCTCATAATTCGGAGAAAAGTCTTTACCGTTAAGCTTTATGATCTCATCATTGATGGCCTTTATAGGTTTCATATTGTATTCTATAAGTGCCATACATACCAGTACCATAAATGCGGTTATTATAAAGCAGGTGATCAGGAGTCCGGTCCTGACCACACCGACCGTTTCAAACAGTTCGGAGGCTTTAGCCGTAACGATGAATACCCAGTCCCTGTTGGTCATGTAATAGCATGAGTGAACCGCATGCCTGGTAGTAAAACTGTATATCGGGCCGCCCGCTTTCGTCTTGAGGCTGTCGAGCGCTTTGATGATATTGGGGTCTGTACAGGTCTCTCCCGCAACATCGGATCTGCTGTCAAAAATGTATACTCCGGTCTGTGCATTGATAAGGGCATACTCCATACCTTCCACATCATTTATCGAAAGGGAAGCGAGTTCTTCATTGAGTGAATCAACATAGAATGCGGCGCCCACAAATCCTATCGGCTCACCGTTCCGGTCTTTGACGGGTGCATAAACGGGAATGATCATCTGCTTGGTAACAGGTGCCAGAACGATACCGGTACAAAATGGCTTATCGTTTGAAATGATCATGTTTTTAAGTTCCAGTGCGGAAGCTTCATCCCTGAAGGTTTGGTCCACCGAATCAGGATTTATATGTGCAAGAACATAGGTATCCCACCTTGCCACATAAAGACCTTCCATTGACTTACGGTCTTGGGCATAGTTATTTGTATATTCTCTTGCCTGCCTGATATTTTCAGCATTTTCGGGATTTTCAAGAACGTCACGGATCTCACAGGATTTGGAATATCCTTCAACGTAACTGCAACAGTCCCTGATATAGGCTTCAACCAGGGCCGCTCTGTCTCCGGCAATAACATTAAGATCGTCAATTGCCTGAATTTCAAGAGTTTTTGTCATATTGAGATCCACTATGACATATAGAATGAGCATCGCGATGACTTCCACCGCTCCGATCATAAGAGCTATTTTTATACTGACACGACTACGATTCATGTTGTTCCTTTATTTTTGAAAGCATCTGATATGTTATCACAATCCGCTATATGCTTCACTTACGAGAGCATCAACATTATTCTGCTTGGGTGCACAGATCGCGGCAATCAGTTCCTCCTCGGATAATTCATGATCTGCCGCAGGAGAGGCAGTTTCCGCCACATTGGCAAACAGATTGTCCACGCTTGATTGTTTGGCTTCCTTGAAGCGCTCAAGAATATCCGCCACAAGTGCCTGCTCATCTTCGGAAAGACCTGTGGTAGCAAGATCGATCTCTTCCTCTTCCATCTCCGTGGTCATATCTTCCATCATATTCTGAATTTCCATGGCATCCGGGATATCCTCGGGTTTTTCTTCTTCCGGTGTGTCGGGATAAGCCATATTGTATTCATACCATTTGATTATATTTTTAGTCTTGATCCTGTAATCGGTAACGATCTCCTTCAAGGCTTTTTGCATTTTTTCTTTTTTGATCTTTCTCATCTGTCTCTCCGAACCTTTCACGTCCTAAAGCTGCATGGACTGTAGGTAATTTTATAACAGAGATATTAATCGCAAATTACATCTTCCCAACGGTAACCCTTGCCGCTTGTCATAGCTCTGGTCTCATCCATCGGCATCGGTTTTCCGAAGTAATATCCCTGTGCCCTTTCACATCCGACCTTCTTTAGGAATTCATAGTGGATCTCGCTCTCCACGCCTTCGCAAAGAGGCGAGAGTCCCATGCCGCGGGCACCTTCTATGATATATTCCATCAAAGATCCTGTTCGGGGATTATGATCAAACGATTTGAAAAATACAAGGTCGAGCTTTAATACATCAAAACTGTATTCGGCCAATGTGTTAAGCGAAGAGTATCCGCTTCCGAAATCATCAAGCCACAAAAGATACCCGAGTTCCCTCATTTTATCACATTCCGACTTTATATAACCAACGTTATCATTGAGAGTGCTTTCTGTGATCTCAATATCTATCATCTTCCTGGGCACACCGGCGGCGGCACGTGTTTCCTCGAGATATCCGAATATATCGCACAGTTCAAAGTCAAGCCGCGAAACATTTATCGATACCGGTACTATCGGCTCACCGTTTTCTTTTAACCGGTTATAGTCTTCGCACACCTTACGTATCACGAATTTGTCCACAAGATGTATGAGGTGGAACTGCTCAAGTGTCTCTATAAAATCTCCCGGCGACAGCATTCCGAACTTGGGGTCGACCCATCTGACCAGCGCTTCGTATCCGCAGATCTTACCTGTCTTTACTCTGATAACGGGCTGATAAAAGACCTTTATGTATTCTTTTTCAACCGCTTCGTCGACATGATCTACAACATACTGTTGTTTGCGAAGTTTTTCACGCAGCATCTCATCATATATGCAGTAATATATGTCATGCCTGTGTTTGATGCTGTTGCAGGCAAGCCTTGCATGGTCGCAGGCAAGACCCACTTCCGAATTTCTGTCATCAACATAATAGATTCCGGCCTTAATGCGGGTCTTTTTGTTGACGTCATCGGCCATCAGCATCACGCGGTAAACCTGTTCGACAAGGCGGACCACTTCCTCTTTGTCACAAACCGCGCAAACCACAAAGTGATCGTCTGAAAATCTCGATATCGTACAGTTCTTGAACGCATTCCGTAAGGCCTGGGCAAGATCGCACAAAAGCTCGTCACCGAGTTTGAACCCGTGACGTTCGTTATACAGTTTAAAATTGGGAATATCAAAATGGATTATCGCGATATCCGAACGTCTTCCCTCGGGTGATGAGAGAAGTGCCTGAACACGCTGATAGAAAAATGACATGTTGTAAAGTCCGGTAAGCGGATCGTTGTCGTGATTGGCCGATAATATCTCGGCTTCCGCAAAGGAATTCCGGTTTCTGTTGAAAAATTCGTTCTGATCGACATCCACGATGAAAACATAAAAGAAACTCTTGCCGTTCTTCCAGTGAAGGAGGTGACCGAAGTCTTCTATATAACGTTCTTCTCCGCTCTTGGTGATTATGCGGTATCTTACATAATCGTGGCGTTTGTCACCGAACATCGTCTGTGACTGGATCTGATTCTCAACATGGTGAAGATCGTCGGGATGGACCATGCCCCTGAAACTGCCCCCGACATATTCGTAAAACTCATCAAAGGTTTCGCATCCGTACATTCGGATAACATTCGGCTCCGCAAACAGCAATCTTTCTTCGCCGTCGGCTTCATATATAAAGAAACCGCCCGGAAGACCCGTCGGAATTATACCGCCTGTTGCAGAAGCATAAAAATCCTCCAGTGCTCTGTTCATATACCCTCCATTCTGCGCCTCCCGGCGCCGTGGGTGCCGTTATTCCGGAAATGTCCCGTTGTTGAGCCTTATATGAGCCGCAAGCGATTTTGCTATAAAATAGATCATGGCGCGCTCATCGTCCTGCCAGATACGCTGACTTCTGGAACTTGCACATATCAGATATCCGTCGGTCTTGCCGTTGATACCGATCTTTGCTATCAGCGCAGCCCTTACAAAATGCTTTTTGAGTGCCGCATAGAGAAGCGGACTCACAAGATTAATATCATCGATATCCTTGGAGGTATAAAAATCATCCTCAAACAATTCGGTGATATCACTCACGTCCTCATTAAGGTCTCTGTCGATCGGTGAACGAAGTCTGTAATTTCCGTCGACATACAAAAGTTCCGAAATTCCAAGTTCTTCACGAACAGGATCCGTAATAGATAACAGCTGATCTTCAAAATCAACAACCTGCTCTATCAGCGCAGTCAGAACACCCATGTTCGTAAACATGCCCTGTTTTGCAAGTTTTTTCATATCAAGGTGAGCGTGTTTGTCATGCTCGTAAACCGTAAAGCAGTTACGGCCCTTACTTTTGCCGCTGTACAGCGTCTTATCCATCAGCGCAAACAGTTCTTCGTATTTCTGCGCGTCTGCCGGAAACGAAGCGCATCCCACCGTTCCCGTTATAAACAGGCTGTGTTCATCAACATTCAGATTTTTGCGAAGGACCGCCATCTTACCATAGAGATCTTCAAAAAACCTGTTCTTGGAATCAAGGTCGATATCTCTTAAATTGACAAGCAGCATCTCATCGCCGCCATATCGCCCCACGACACCGAAACCGTCAACGCTTCCCGCCAGTCCCGCTGCTACGTTCATCAACACCACATCACCGGCATGATGCCCGTAAGTATCGTTTATATACTTAAAATTATCAAGATCGATTATGGCAAAAGAAAACGGAGTACCCTCATTCATAAATGATTTAACGAAATTAAGGAAATACCCTCTTGATACAACTCCGGTAAGGGGATCCAACAGTTCATCCATCGATATCTCATCAAGGAGCTTGTCGAAATATTTGTATTTGCGCAAAACCTCGGGCGTATACATTACCTGCAGAATATCGGACGCATTCTGACGCTTCAAAACATCGGTGACGTCCACAAAACTGCCCACAAGACCCACGATCTCGTCGCCGTCATAGATAGGGCGTTTGGATGCGATGATATCGCGTTCTTCGCCGCGGATCATGCATGTTCCGTGGACTTTGTAAGTACTGTGACCTTGCAAAACCCTGAGTTCATCCTGTTTAAACGGCTC
>CACYCC010000244.1 GCA_902772805.1 uncultured Lachnospiraceae bacterium
GAAGTGCTGGAAGACCTGTTATTTTTGAACCTACAGTTACTTTAAACGGGATTCCTATATCTTTCATCCTATGTCAGGCCTCTATAGGTGGAAGGCAGAAGATGATTTGCGGTTACCCACCTGGCTGCGCGCTAGGAGTCAAAAGGCAGGATCCTCATTTCGGGCCAGATAAAGGGCGTACTGATCGCCCTTTTTTATTGAGATAATGAAGATCAAGTTCCGGAAGATAGTAGAAAAAGCAAAAGATAAAGACACACGCAGCAAATTCGTCAAGATGATGATGGAGTTCTTTGCGCAGATAAGGACCGATAATATCAGTTCTTATGCGGCGAGCTGCGCGTTCTTTTTGTTCCTGTCTCTGGTACCCATCATAATTCTGTTATGTTCAATCCTTCCGTACACACCTATCAAAGAAGAGGATGTCATAAGCATCCTCAATACGAATGTTCACAATACTCTCGGAAATATGTTAAGTTCCCTTATCCAGGAGACCTACGCAAGGTCGTTTAACCTGCTGTCGATCGCAGCCGTGGCTACACTGTGGTCTGCCGGAAAGGGCGTTAATGCGCTTATTGATGGACTCAACGCGATAGAACATGTCAAGGACCGCAGAAACGGTTTTATTAACAGAGCGTTTGCGTGCCTTTATACGCTCATATTCCTGGCATCGATACTGGTATTTTTATTGTTGATCGTATACGGCAAGATCGGTAAAAACATCCTTGTAGGTAACTATCCGAAGCTTGCAAGCGTTTTCGGAACGCTCATGCATTTCAGATCCGCCATCACGATAACGCTTATGACGATAGTGTTTATGATACTCTATGCGGTTTTACCTTATGGGAAGAGGAAACTTAAAGAGGAGTTTGTAGGCGCGTTCTTTTGCGCAGCATCATGGACCGCATTTTCGTATTTCTTCTCACTTTATGTCGAAAATTACGGTGCGTTTTCAATATACGGGTCACTCACCACGATCATAATACTTTGTTTCTGGCTTTACATCTGTATGTTCCTTGTATTCATAGGCGCCAATATCAACAAGTATTTCCGCCCGATCATGATGGCCATCGACAAACAGTATGCCGAGCGCAACAAGATATACCGCGGCCAGAGCGAAAGCCTTGATGATTAATTGACATTGAATAGGACAGAATGTATAATCTTAAGGGATTTTTGGGAAACCGAATATCCCTTATATTTTTGCGTTTACGGAGGGCCGATATGGCAGATTTAAACGAATTAAGCGAGAAGTTGTCCGCGATAAAACTAGAGATTGAGGGCGAACTTAAAGGTATCGAAAACTTCAAGTCCGCTTTTGAATATCGTAAGACACTTATGGATTCAAAGACCGGTAAGATCGGACTTTTAATGCGTGAAATGGGCAAGATCCCGGGTGAACTCAGAGCCGATTACGGTAAAAAGGTCAACGAGATCCGCACATGGGCGCAGGGTGAAGTTGATGCACTCGAGAAAAAGTTTAAAGAACTTGAGATGCAGAAACGTTACGAAAGCGAGAAGATCGATGTGACTCTTCCCGCTAAGATGCGTGCGATCGGAAAACTTCATCCCAATACACAGGTAAGAAATCAGCTTGTGGACATTTTCGGTTCCATGGGCTTTGACATATTTGAAGGCAACGAGATCGAGACGGATTTCTATAATTTCACCGCTCTTAACATTCCCAAGGACCATCCCGCAAGAGATATGCAGGATACGTTCTATTTAAGCCCCGATTTCCTGTTAAGAACGCAGACTTCATCCGGTCAGATCCACGTAATGGAGGCACAGAAGCCCCCCATCAAGATCATTTCTCCCGGTAAGGTGTTCAGATCCGATGACGATGCCACCCATTCACCCATGTTTTCACAGATGGAAGGCCTTGTTGTCGATAAGGGCATCACGCTTTGCGACCTTAAGGGAATGCTTGATCTGTTTGTACAGAAAATTTTCGGAGAAGGCGTTACCACAAGACTTCGTCCTTCGTATTTCCCCTTCACGGAGCCTTCCGTTGAAGTTGACGTGAGCTGCTTCCAGTGCCACGGTGCGGGCTGTAAGCTTTGCAAGGGTACCGGTTGGATAGAGGTACTCGGTGCCGGTGTTGTCAACAAGAAAGTGCTTGAAGACTGCGGCATAGATTCCGATGTTTACTCGGGTATCGCATTCGGTATCGGTATCGAGCGTATCGCGATGCTTAAATACGGTATCAACAACATTAAACTGTTGTTTGAATCCGATCTTCGCGTGCTCGATCAGATCGACGACTGATAAAGTTCGGCCGTTTGTGCGGCACGGTATGATCCAATATAAATAATAGTCAATGATTCGGAGGATTTTTAGATGTTAGTTCCGTTAAGCTGGTTAAAAGATTATGTTGACATAGATGTCACTCCCGACGAACTCGAGGATAAGCTCTTTTCGTGCGGGTTCGAAGTAGATGAAAAATATGAAGTCGGCCACGACATTTCAAATGTTGTTGTCGGACTTGTAAAGTCCTGTGAAGACATTCCCGATACCCACCTTCACGCATGTGTTGTGGATGCGGGCAAACACGGTGAGTTCAATGTCGTATGCGGTGCCGACAATGTGTGTGCGGGCAAAAAGTTCCCTCTTGCACTTGTGGGTGCTACCGTTTATGCGACCGCCAAGGATCACAAGACGGTTGAAGGCGTTATGACGATAAGCGCCGGCAAGTTAAGAGGACACGATTCGTTCGGAATGCTGTGTTCGGGTACCGAACTCGGTGTAAACGGCGATATGTATGAAGGCGCCGATTATAACGGACTTTTGGTACTTCCCGACGATCTTACACCCGGTGAAGATGTCAAGCACGAGCTCGGTCTTGACGACTGGCTCTTTGAGATAGAGATTACCGCTAACAGGCCTGACTGCCAGAGCGTTTTCGGTATCGCAAGAGAAGTTGCCGCAGCACTCGGAAAGCCTGTCAAAGAGCCCGACCTTTCATATACCGAATCCGGTGAAAAGATCGATTTTGGCGTAAGCGTGGAAGCGACAGATCTTTGTACCAGATATGTTTCACACTACGTTTCGGATGTTAAGATCGCACCTTCGCCCCTTTGGATGAGAAGACGCTTAAATCTTGTGGGATGCCAGGCAATCTCCAATGTTGTCGACATCACCAACTACGTATTAAAGGAACTCGGTCAGCCCATGCATGCTTTTGACCGCAAGTACCTTGAAGGTGATAAGATCAATGTCCGTAGGGCTCACGACAAAGAGAAGATCGTTACACTCGATGAAAAAGAATTCGAACTGACTTCCGATAACCTTGTGATCTGCGACGGTGTTAAGCCCGTTGCCCTTGCGGGTATCATGGGAGGACTTAACTCGGAGATCCTTGATACCACTAGTGAAGTTGTGTTCGAATCGGCTGCTTTTGCCCACGACAACATTCGTATCAGTTCAAAGGCTTTAGGCCAGATATCCGATTCAAGCGCAAGATTTTCAAAAGGTGTTGATGAATATACCACTGTTATGGCCATGAAGCGTGCGCTTCACTTAATGGAAGAGCTTAACTGCGGTAAAGTTTCATCGACTCATTTTGATGTAAATACGGGTAATTCCATTGAACCCGCAGAACTTAAGGCAAGCGTTAAGAAGGTCAACGGAGTGCTCGGTATAACCGTTCCCGATGACGATATCGTGCGCATACTTAAAAACCTTAATTTCGCGCCCGTTCTTAACGGTGACGAACTGACTCTTCAGATCCCCGCTTACAGAAGCGATATGAAGACCTACCAGGATGTTGCCGAGGAAGTTATCAGAATGTACGGCTACGATCACATCGTGCCCACATTTATCCCCACCGCAGAAGTAACGAGCGGCGGATACAACTTAAAACAGCGTACCGAACTTAAGATAAAGAGAGCACTCTGTGCGCAGGGAGCTTGTGAAGGCGTGCACTATTCGTTCTTTTCACCTGCGGATCTCGATCTTATTAAGACACCCGAAGATTCGCCTTTAAGACATGCCATCAAGCTCATCAACCCCATAAACATCGATCTTTCCCTGATGCGTACCACACTTGCTCCTCAGATGATCAAGGCTATGGCGCGCAACCAGAAAAACGGCATACTCACCGGCAGGATCTTTGAACTCGGTAATATATTTATCGCCAAGGACCTTCCGCTTACCGAGTATCCCGACGAGCGCGAGACTATCTCGATAGGAGTGTTCGGTAACGACGAAGACTTCTTCAGTATTAAAGGCATTGTTGATGCAATAGCGGAAGCGCTTGATGTTTCTTTTGACTACGAAGCGGACACGAAGGTATTCTTACATCCCACCAGGACCGCGAAAGTACTGTGCGACGGCGAGTATGTGGGATATCTTGGACAGCTTAAGTACGAGATAGCCGACGAACTTGACATGAGAGTACCGGCTTACGTTGCCGAGATCGACTTAAAGAGCCTTGAAAAATACTACGGCAAGGAAAGAAGGTTCACACCGCTTCCTAAGTTTGCCGAAGAGAAGAGAGACTTTTCTTTTGTCATGGATAAATCGGTTACATGCGGAGACGTTGAAAAAACTATCAAGGCATCGAGCGAATATATCACAGACATCAAGCTTTTCGATATTTACGAGGGCGCACAGCTTGATAAGGACAAAAAGAGCATGGCCTTCTCGGTAGTGTTCACACCCCGCGATGAGGAATTCACGACCGAGTTTATCGAAGGCGAAGTAGGAAAGATCTTAGGCGCTCTTAAGGATAAATACGGCGTTGTATTGAGAACGTGATGATCAAAGATTTTTGATATAAGAGTAATAAACGGAGGGACAGATATGGAACCTAAGAATGTATGGGAAACTTACAGTGCCAAGCAGTTAAAGGAACTCGAGGTATTCAACAAGGACTACAGAGATTTCCTTGATAACGGTAAGACCGAGCGCGAATGTGTCAATGCGATCGTAAATCTTGCCGAGAAATCGGGATATGTGGAACTTGAAAAGAAGTTAAAAGAAAAGAAAGGCCTTAAGAAGGGCGATAAGATCTATGCCGTAAACATGAATAAGTCAGTGCTCATGTTCAACATCGGAGACGGACCTTTAAGCGAAGGAATGAACATTTTGGGCGCTCACATCGACTCTCCCAGAATGGACGTTAAGGCAAATCCCCTTTACGAGGATTC
>CACYCC010000245.1 GCA_902772805.1 uncultured Lachnospiraceae bacterium
ATGCCTGCTTTTATCGCTTCATCATCAGGATCGGTATCTGCGGCAATACACCAATGCGGGAGATCAACGCCTTCCAGAGACTGTGTTTTGGCATCAAGATCCGGAACATCAAATACGCCGCCCTGCTCGGGTTTTGCCGAAACAATATATACTCCCCAGTATTTTCCGTTCATATAGACATCAGTAAATTCACCGGCAATATTGGAACACTCGTCTTTTACGAGTGCATTGTAGGTATAAAACGCATTAAGATAAGAAAATCCCGACTGATCGTAAATCGAATCCGCAGGTCTCAGACTGTCTTCGGGAGATGCCCACGCATCATATATCCACTGGCGGGGTGCTATAAGCGACCACTCACAGCTTTTGGATGCATCACTCAAAACACTTGTTTTGGCAGCAAGTGTAATATCATAACTGTTCTTTGTCTCGATCTCACCCGAAGGTACATAAGGAGACACTTTGCTTCCCTGTATCCTGTCAAGTTTTCCGTTATATCTGTTACTGCCGCCGTTATCGATGATCGTTAAATATCCTGAGGCAGAATTGTCAATATCGGTATTTATCGCAAGAACATCCTGCATACCGTTGTCAAGGGAGACATACATAGTCATGGAATTGACTGCGGACAAAGCGATAAACTTGTAAACATAGTACTTTTCTTCCGCCTCGTCATATTCATAGACAGAGTTCTCTCCGACGGAGACAGGCATCGTGAGGACATCACCGTACTCATAGGTCTGACCGGTCAGCTGATCGAACAAAACCCGGGATCCCACATATCTTACCTTGACCGAAGACAGATCTGCGGTCGAAGGAAGAAACATGTAATAGTCCACACCGTCCACATAAAATTCAATATCACTTCCGACTATGACAGCATCATTTGAAACATCTTCACAAACCGTTATCGGCGGCATGGAAAAAGAATAAACCAGACTGCTGTCCGCAAATGCCCGGGATGATCCGATATTAAAAACAAAAGCCGATACAATGATCGCAATAACAGTAATTAGCGTCTTTTTCAAAAGAAAAATCTCCTCGATCCGTTTTCTTTTATCTGATATGAATTACACAAAGTCAAACAGGCTGATCTGATTGGATTCGGGAATGTCTCCGAGTATTCCGAGATCCGCCATCTGATCGACTATGGTCTGCGAAACTTTTGTGCGCTGTTTAAAATCATCGCGCGATAAGAACGGTCCCCTGGCCGCAGCCTCGACTATCGAGTCCGCCGCACTTTCACCGAGTCCGTCTATACTGGTGAGCGCAGGCATTATCTTACCGTCAATGATCGAAAACTGCCTTGCACGAGCCTTGAAAATATCAAGAGGCATGAATTCAAATCCCCTGGCATACATTTCCTGCACGATCCTTAAGTCTCTTACAGAATCCTCTTCTTTGTTGGAAAGTTTGTCAAGAGATCTTAAGCGTTTTAACTCTTCTTCAAGGATCTCACGTCCGCGGCACATTGTTGCATAGTTGAACGCCTTGGCACGGATACTGAAAAAGGCTGCATAGTATGCAAGCGGATAATAAACCTTGCAATATGCTATACGCCATGCCATCATGACATATGCCGCCGCATGGGCTCTGGGAAACATATACTGTATCTTTTCACATGAACCTATATACCACTCCGGAACGTCATGTGCGAGCATATCTTCTTTCCACTCGGACCATTCCGGACATTTTTTCTTGGCAACCTTTCCCTTTCTGACATTTTCCATTATCTTAAATGACTTTGAGGGATCGACACCTTTACCTATAAGATAAGTCATTATATCATCTCTGGTACAGATCGCGGTAGATATCGTGGCGATACCGTCACGCAAAAGATCCTGGGCATTTCCGAGCCATACATCGGTTCCGTGGCTGAGTCCCGCGATACGGACAAGGTCACTGAAATATTTGGGCTTTGCTTCCTTGACCATTCCCATCGAAAAATCGGTTCCGAATTCGGGTATTCCGAGACACCCGAGTTCACATCCGCCGATATCCGAAGGCGATACGCCCAGAGCTTCGGTCGTTTCAAATAAAGTCATTACCTTGGGATCGTCAAGCGGTATCTCTATGGGGTCGATACCGGTAAGGTCCTGTAACATTCTGATCATGGTAGGATCATCGTGTCCGAGTATATCAAGTTTTAAAAGGTTATGATCTATCGAATGATAATCGAAATGAGTCGTTACCGTATCCGTAGTCATATCGTTGGCGGGATGCTGTACGGGTGTAAATGAGTTGATATCCTCTCCCACCGGAAGCACTATGATACCGCCGGGATGCTGGCCGGTTCCCCGGCGTACACCGAGGCATCCGCTCACAATACGGTTTATCTCACAATCCCTTTTCTTTTCACCGGCTTCTTCATAATACTTTTTAACATATCCGTATGCGGTCTTGTCGGCAAGCGTGGATATGGTACCTGCACGGAATGTCTGACCTGCACCGAATATTACTTCCGTATACCTGTGCGCCTTGGACTGATATTCACCCGAAAAGTTAAGGTCTATATCAGGCTCCTTATCGCCCTTAAATCCGAGGAACGTTTCAAACGGGATATCGAAACCGTCCTTTTTAAGTTTGGCTCCGCACTTCGGGCATATGCGGTCCGGCATATCCACTCCGGCCATGCCCCTAAACTTCTTAACTTCTTCGGAATCAAAATCATAGAAATGACACTCGGAGCAGTAATAATGGGGCACCAACGGATTTACCTCGGTGATACCCGCCATCGTGGCAACGAAACTTGAACCCACAGAACCTCGTGAACCTACCAGATATCCGTCTTCTACGGATTTCCATACGAGTTTCTGGGCGATTATATACATAACGGCAAACCCGTTTTTGATGATCGAATTAAGTTCTCTTTCGAGTCTTTCCGAAACAACTTCCGGAAGTTCGGGTCCGTACATTTCATGCGCTTTGTTGTAGCATATGGTCTTTAAAAGCTCATCACTGTTTTCAATGACGGGAGCGCATTTATCGGGCCTTACAGGTGAAATGGATTCTACCATATCCGCGATCATATTCGGATTTGTAATGACCACTTCACGGGCTTTTTTAAGACCGAGATATCCGAATTCTTCGAGCATCTCATCGGTCGTGTGAAGATAAAGAGGCGCCTGTTTGTCGGCATCCTCAAATCCCTGCCCTTTCATTATGATTCGACGGTAGACCTCATCCTCGGGATTTAAGAAATGAACGTCACAGGTTGCGACAACCGGCTTATTGTACTCTTCACCCAGTTTTACGATCTGTCTGTTAAGTTCCAAAAGATCTTCTTCGGTATTAAACCTCTCATATTTCTCGCTTTTGATATCCCTTAACATGAACTCGTTGTTGCCGCGGGGCTGGATCTCAAGATAATCATAAAAGTTAACGATCCCCGCGATCGTATCTTCGCCGCGCTCTTCGACCAGCGCCTGATAAAGTTCACCGGCTTCACACGCGCTTCCGACGATAAGACCTTCCCGGTGTTTTAATATCTCACTTTTGGGAATAAGCGGAACTTTGTGACGGGAAGTACTGAAATATTCAAGGTGAGCCTTGGAAACCAGTGAATACAGGTTTATCCTGCCTATGTTATTCTTGGCAAGAATGATCACATGAAATGACGGCAACCCTCTTATGACCTCGACCGGAAGCACCGCCTTGCGGGCAACGTCGTCAAGATCTTTAATCCCTCTTTCACGGGCGATATCAAGCAGCTTAATAAATATCTGTGATGTGCACTCGGCATCATCAACGGCTCTGTGATGATTTTCAAGACTTACACCGAGTTTTGCCGCAACGGTATCCAGCTTATAATTGTGAAGCCCCTCAAGAAATGCTCTGGAAACGGTAAGCGTATCAACTACTGTATAATCGTAGTTAAGACCGATCCTCTTACAGTTTTCCTTGATAAAAGATGTATCAAATGCCGCATTGTGAGCAACCAGAACGGCTCCGAGACAAAATGCCGTAAATTCGGGTAACACTTCCTCTATGCTTCGGGCATCGGCCACATCATCATCGGTGATCGAAGTCAGTTTGCTGATCCTGTACGGTATGGGTACCCCGGGATTTACAAACTCGGAGAATCTGTCCGTCACCTTGCCGTCCTTGATCTTTACGGCCCCAATCTCTATTATGCGATTCTTGACCGGTGAAAAGCCTGTCGTTTCGATGTCAAATACAACATATGTGTCATCAAACGACTGCCCCTTGGAATCTATGACCGCATTGGCGATATCGTCTACAAGATAACCCTCTACTCCGTATATGATCTTAAAGAAATCCTG
>CACYCC010000246.1 GCA_902772805.1 uncultured Lachnospiraceae bacterium
AGAAAAGAAGTATTAAAGGCAATGGATACGGCCGTTATCAAATTGTGTGCGGCTATATTCGGGCTTAATTTTGATGACCTTAAACAGCGCCACCGCGAACAAAAAATGCGCAGAATGGCTGCCATTTTCGGAAGTATCGGTGCGGCGGTTCTGGGATTTGCGATATTTGCGACATGTATGCTTGTGAAGATAAGCAGGCAGTACGATGAACTTGAAGACAGATTTGCGAATACGATGGCAACCGCTTCGCATACTCTTGCAGAAGACGGCAGACGAAAAGATGCGGTTTATGCGGTATGGGATGTACTTCCAGATACCGATAACGGGAAGGTCAACGGAAATGCGTTAAGCGCACTGTATTCCGCAATGAATGTCTATAAAGTAAGCCCTGACTATTATCCGGCATGTAATTATGACAGTTATACGCAGGTATACGATGTTGACTGGACCTATGACGGCAAATATATTCTGACGGACATAGATTTTGCGATAGTGGTCTATGATTCCGAAACGGGCGAAGAATTGAGCCAGATCTTCAAAGATGATGATAATCTTTCCGCGGAAGTCTTTACCGCAAGTTTCTGCGGATCCGACGGTCTGATAGTTTCCGACAATGATGAAGTGACTTATTACAAGATCGGAAAAGAAAAGGGTGATCCGGTAGATATTCCGGCTCCTCCCGTTTTGTTCAGTACTCCCGATACGGTTGTCGGAGTGGTAGGCAGCAAACTTTACGGTGTTGGGACCGAAGGAAAAGTACTCTTTACAACGGAGTTAAGCGGAGCGCTCGGAGACGGTGATTTTGCCGCGGATTATTTTTCTTTTAGCGACGATCTCATCAGCTTGTGTCTTTCCGATACCAATAACGAAGAAGTAAAATATATTGTTGTCGCAGACAGGTACACGGGCGAGATCGTGGACAGTTTAAAGGGCAGCCACTCAACAGGTATTGAGGCTGAACTGGCAGACGGAGTGCTGTATTGCGCCGTAAGCGGAATAGATACTGATACGGCCGAACTGTATACCGATGTGATCGCATATGATCTTTCATCCGAATCGGTAACATGGAAAACAAGACTCGGTGCTTTTGCCTTCGGTGAAGATCTTGTCGATATGCTGGTTACCGAAAATTATATATACGTTACCTCAACATATGATATTGCCGCGATCGGCAGAACAGACGGAAGTATCGTTAAAGAACATACGATGCCTAAGCCCGTTGTTACTGCCTGGGCACAGGGCGAAATAATGATGACAGTTCTGACAAATGCAGCAGTCTACGCGATCGAAGGTGATTTCAGCGCGGATTTTACGGAAGCCTTCTATGAAGTTGTTCCGAAGGAAGACATTACGGCCGCTTATCATTCGAACGGTGATGTTTATTTTATGTTTAACAGAGCTTCGTATATTTCCAGATATTCCGCCGCGATCTCGAAAAGAGCCGAATTGCTTGATGATTACGATCTGTCGGGTCTATATGATGATTATAAATCCGCCGACGATGAAATATGGGAGGATGAAGAGTATGGTGCGCCCATATTGACCTTTGATTCGGCCGTCTATTCCAAAGATGAAGAGTATATCGTTGCAATGTTTTCCGATCATACCGTAAGGGTATATGACAGAAAAACGAAGAGCGTCATACTTTCATTTATAACCGAAGAGGAATCGTATATAAGCGACATGCATTACAGTGATGTGACCGGCTCTTATATAATAACATGCGAATTATATTCAAGGATATTAGACCGGAATTTCAACATCACCGCTGTTGTCGACCGTATAGTGGGTGAAGAGGACGACTGTTTCATTCTCTATTCCGACAAGGACGGCCGGTTCTTTAAGGTTCCTTATGTCGGATATGACGAACTGATGGAAGAAACATATGAATATCTTGACGATTATGAACCGGAAGAAGATATAAAAGAAAAGTACGGCTTGAGATAGCACTTGCATTTGTGAGCGCGGTGTGATAGACTTATCAAGGTCTGCGTTTGGCTTTATCATCGCAGACCGAAAGCCCAACCCTTTCAAGGTATCGGGAAACTCCAACCCATACTTTGGATGCGGGGATAATCTTTACATCAGGAGGAAATAAAATGATCAAGAAAGACAAGAAAAACGAAATCATCAAAGAGTATGCCATCAAGGAAGGCGACACCGGTTCACCCGAAGTTCAGGTAGCAGTTCTTACCGCAAGGATCGCAGAACTTACCGAGCACTTAAAGGCTAACCCTCACGACAATCATTCCAAGCGCGGTCTTGATATGATGATCGGTCGCAGACGTGGACTTCTTGCTTACCTTAAGAAGACCGATATAGAGAGATATCGTTCCTTGATCGCAAGATTAGGTTTAAGAAAGTAATGCCAAAATAAGGGTGGGCGTACGCCTGCCCTTATGTTTTTTGCTTTATTGTGGGAAACTCGGGCGGAAGACGCATCGAGACCACTGACTGCAGTATCTGCCGCATTCCTTGCGGATCGAACGGCCGGCTTAGTCCGGGCAGGTGCTTCAATCAGTAGTTTCGGTATCTTCTGCCTGTAACAATAGAAAGGAGATACATATGTACAACAATTTCACAATGGAACTTGCCGGCCGTACATTAAGCGTTGATATCAACCGCGTAGGTAAGCAGGCAAACGGCTGTGCTTTAATGAGGTACGGCGACACAACGGTTCTTTCCACTGCTACGGCATCGGAAAAGCCCAGAGACGGTGTGGATTTCTTCCCCCTCTCGGTAGAATTCGAAGAAAAGGCTTATGCTACCGGTAAATTCCCCGGCGGTTATAACAAGCGTGAGGGTAAGGCAAGCGAGAACGCAATTCTTACAAGCCGTGTTATCGACCGTCCCATGCGTCCCTTGTTCCCCAAGGATTATCGTAACGACGTAACACTCAACAACATGGTAATGAGCGTTGATCCCGAGTGCCGTCCCGAACTTCTTGCAATGCTTGGTTCGGCTATCGCAACCTGCATTTCGGACATTCCTTTTGACGGTCCCTGCGCAATGACTCAGGTAGGTCTTGTAAACGGTGAGTTCATCATCAACCCTTCACAGGCACAGTGGAAAGAAGGCGACCTTCAGATGACGGTTGCTTCCACCAAGGAAAAGGTCATCATGATCGAAGCGGGTGCCAAGGAAGTTCCCGAAGAAAAGGTTCTTGAAGCTATCTACAAGGCTCATGACGTAAACCAGACCGTTATCGCATTCATCGAAAAGATCGTTGCCGAGGTTGGTAAGCCCAAGCACGAATATACCTCATGTGCGATCCCTCAGGAGATGTTCGATGCCATGAAGGCTATCGTTACTCCCGAAGAGATGGAGACCGCTGTATTTACCGATGAAAAGCAGGTTCGTGAGGAAAACATCAGAAACATTACCGCCAAGCTCGAAGAGGCATTTGCCGACAACGAAGAATGGCTTGCAATACTTGGTGAAGCAATTTACCAGTACGAGAAAAAGACAGTACGTAAGATGATCTTAAAGGATCACAAGCGTCCCGACGGAAGAGAGATCACTCAGATCAGACCCCTTGCGGCTGAAGTTGACATAATACCGAGAGTTCACGGTTCGGCAATGTTCACAAGAGGTCAGACACAGATCTGTGACGTATGTACTCTTGCTCCTCTTTCAGAGATGCAGAAGGTTGACGGTCTTGATGAGAACGTAACCGAAAAGAGATACATCCACCACTACAACTTCCCGGCATACTCTGTTGGTGAGACCAAGGTAAGCCGCGGACCCGGACGTAGAGAGATCGGACACGGAGCACTTGCCGAAAGAGCACTCCTTCCCGTTCTTCCTTCTACCGAGGAATTCCCTTACGCGATCCGTTGCGTATCGGAGACATTCGAATCAAACGGTTCAACATCAATGGCTTCCACATGTGCATCATGTATGTCACTTATGGCTGCCGGCGTTCCGATCAAGAAGATGGTAGCAGGTATTTCCTGTGGTCTTGTAACAGGCGATACCGATGACGATTTCGTATTACTTACCGATATTCAGGGTCTTGAGGACTTCTTCGGTGATATGGACTTTAAGGTAACAGGTACCACAGAAGGTATCACAGCTATCCAGATGGATATCAAG
>CACYCC010000247.1 GCA_902772805.1 uncultured Lachnospiraceae bacterium
ATACAACATATGTGTCATCAAACGACTGCCCCTTGGAATCGATGACCGCATTGGCGATATCGTCTACAAGATAACCCTCGACACCGTATATGATCTTAAAGAAATCCTGCCTGTCGGGAGCAGGTTCTCCTTTTTCTTTACACCTGTCACACTCTGTCTGATATAACTTCTCCCACGCATGATTGGCATCGGTAAAAGCCGATACGACACCGTGGTCCGTTATGGCGATCGCTTTGTGCCCCCATTTATAAGCGCACTTTACAATATCGCCAACATCACTCACACCGTCCATATCGCTTGCCTTGGTATGGCAATGAAGTTCAACCCTCTTTTCAAGGCTTGTATCCTTGCGCTTTTCCTTAAAATCATGCCATTTAAGGATATATTGGGGCGATGTTATGCCAAGCTCATGGTCGTAAGAGTCGGTCTGGGCTATTCCCTTAACCTTTATAAATGAGCCTTTTTTAAGCTTTTCGCATAACTCATCCCCGGTTTCCGGACGTGAGAAAAGTTTTATCTTTACCGTATCGGTATAATCGGTTATGCAAAAAGAAATAATGTACTTTTCATTTTTGGTGACCCGCTTTTCAATGTCCGTGATGATCTCACCCTGAATGACCACGGGGAGATAGTCATCGACAAGATCTGAAATCGGACTTATCTCGTCATCACTGTCGGATATACGACCGTATAAAAGATCGGGATTTTCTTCCGTCACCGGTTCGGGCCTGAATGCGGTTTTACGCCCCCTTGCCTCGCGGCGCGGGAAATCCTTTTTAAATCCGGCTTTGGGCGTATCGTTCTTTTTGCCGTCCTCACCCTGCTTTTCCGTTTTTGCGGCCATCTCACGCTCGCGTGCGGCCACTATATCAGATATTCTGTGCTCTACAAGCGACTCCTTGAGCGCTTCATCGTCGTCATCTTCATCGGAAGGTTCGTATTCTATATTGAAATATGCCTCTCTGTTAAAACGTTCACCGAGGACATGTGAAAGATAATCGAGTATCTCGCCTTCACGGCCTCTTATGATACTTCTGTCCGGCAACACTATCTTTACGGTATCATCGGAGACTTCTTCAAATCTTGCCCTTGAAATACAGTTTTTAAGTACTTTGGATAACTCATCGAGTTCATAGAGCATGCTTTCGGAATATGCTGTTAAAATGCCGGAAACCGAGAGTTTTCCCGACAATTTATAGCTTTCTATTATCTTTACGTTAAGATCGTCGTTCTTAAAAAACGTATTTTTGATGATACGTTCCATCTCGGCTTTATCCTTGCGGGGAATAATATGATCCGAAGAAATGTATAACTTAACAAGACCCTTTTTACGGGCATTTGCAAGTTTTACAAGCGTAACACCTTCAAAAGAATCCTTAAGGGTCTGTCTTAAATTCAGATTTTTAAATACTTCAAGGAAATCCTGTTCCATTTATCATAAGCTCCAGTTATCGAGTTCAAACTTAAGCGCATCAAACAATTCGTCCTCTTTGACCTTACGGACGATCTCGCCTTTTTTGAATACCAGTCCTTCACCGTTTCCGCCCGCTATTCCGATATCCGCTTCTCTTGCTTCACCGGGTCCGTTTACTGCACAACCCATAACGGCAAGCTTAAGTGTATAAGGGTACTGTTCAGCGAGTTCCTCGGCTCGTTTGGCGAGTCCTATAAGATCGATCCTGGTACGCCCGCAGGTCGGACATGAGACCACTTCGATCCCTTCGTTTCTTAAGTTTAATGTGCGCAGTATGATGCGGGCCGCCCGGATCTCTTCCACCGGATCCTCGGTAAGAGAGACTCTTATCGTATCTCCGATACCTTCGGACAATATGATACCGAGTCCCACTCCGGATCTTAAACTGCCCGAGAAAGCCGTTCCGGACTCGGTTATCCCGACATGGATGGGATACGGTGTCTTGTCCGCTATCAGTCTGTGCGCCTCAACACACATCATCACATCCGTTGATTTAAGGCTTAAACACAGATTGTCATAACCCATATCCTCTATGCGCTTAATATTGGAAAGAGCGCTTTCGGCAAGCCCGTCTGCGGTTACACCGTGATATTTTTCAATGATGTCTTTTTCCAGAGAGCCCGAGTTTACTCCGACTCTTATGGGAATGTTTCTTTCACGCGCCGCCTTTACAACCTCAAGTACTTTATCGTCGGTTCCGATATTGCCGGGATTTATCCTTACTTTGTCGGCGCCGTTTTCAATTGCCGCAACGGCCATCTTATGATCGAAATGTATATCCGCAACAAGCGGGATAGAGATCTGCTTTTTGATCTCGGATACAGCCTTGGCGGCTTCAAGAGTGGGGACTGTTGAGCGTATTATCTCACATCCCGCTTTTTCAAGCCGGTGTATCTGCTCTACCGTTGCCTTAACATCCTCGGTCCGGGTATTTGTCATTGACTGTATAAGGATCGGGTTTCCGTGTCCTATAACCCGGTTGCCGATATGTATCTCTTTGGTATTATCTCTGTATGCCATAACAGTCTCCTGCGATTCGGTTGCTTAAAAAACATTTAAGCAACGAAAGCGTCACAATTAATGAAAAAACTTCAAAATATCGTTAAACAGTACAAGTATCATTATGATAAAGAACATCACAAAACCGATGATATGTACGATCCCCTCATACTTGGGGGGAACGGGTTTGCCGCGAACGACTTCTATGAGCAAAAATACAAGTCTGCCTCCGTCGATAGCCGGTAAAGGAAGGAGATTTATGACTCCCAAGTTTACCGAAAGCAGCATCGCGATATTCATCATTGTAAGGATCACGCTTTCCATTCCGTAATCCTTGGCAATGTCATAGTTTTCGCCCACTACCTGTGCGATACCGACAGGTCCCGATATCGCATCTCTTGAAAGTTTCCCCAAAACGAGCTGTTTTAAACTCTTAAGCGTGTTTCTGAAATTAAATACAAGTTCGTACCAGCTGTATTTAAACAGATCGAGTCCTTTACAGTCTTTAAAATCGGTACCGCCTTCAATTCCTATAAAGAAACGTTTTTCTTCTTCACTGTACTGAGGCGTAAGTTCGGTAGTCTCAAGTTTTCCGTCATGAATATATTCGATCGTTAACGGTTCACCATCGTTCAATATACTGATAAGAGTGATATCACGCCATACATGGATCTTTTCGCCGTTAATGCTTACAATGGTATCTCCGATGCTAAGACCTGTCAGTTCAGCCGGTCTTCCCGGAGTTAAGCCCTGCACGGTAGGAAGATCGGTGCCTGCACGGGAAACGATTATCATCGCAAAAAGGATCGCAAGTATGAAATTAAATACCGGACCCGCCAGAACCGTAGATATCCTTGCCCAGACGGTTGCATTAAGGAACGATCTTTCATCTCCTCTTTTTACGGGATTGCCGTCTTCATCGGTCGCATTGACCGCATCGGGATCAAACATATCTTCCATTCCGTCAAATATGCACGCCCCGCCGATGGGAAGAGCCTTTAAGGCAAACTTGGTCTCCCCCTTTTTAAATGAGAAAAGAGTCGGTCCCATACCGACGTCAAATTCGTTGACGCGAATCCCGTTTGCACGGGCAATGATGTAATGACCGAATTCGTGAGATATCACGATCACGGATAATATGATAATAAACCAGATTATAGACATTTATCTTTCCTAAAACCTTTTTGACAACAGTTCATAACACTCGGCTTCACATTCAAGTATCTCATCAAGCGTTGCCGCTTCGTTAAACGGGATCTCGTCGAGTGCCGTTTCGATAATATCGTATATGGCGGTAAAATTGATCTCTTTGTTTAAAAACTTCTTTACCGCATATTCATTGGATGCATTAAATACAACAGGCGCATTGCCACCTTTTTCAATTGCATTATACGCAAACTTAAGTCCCTTAAAAGTCTCAACATCGGGTTCGTAAAAAGTTATCTTGCCGAGTTTAAAGAAATCGACACGATTATCTCTCATGGGCTTTCTGTCGGGATAAAAAAGCGCATACTGGATTGGAAGCTTCATATCGGGAATGCCGAGTTCGGCAATTACAGCTCCGTCAACATACTGAACCATAGAATGAACAATGCTCTCGGGATGGATCACAACCTGTATCTTTGAAGCGGGAACATCAAAAAGCCATTTTGCCTCCATGACTTCAAGTCCCTTATTGACCAAAGATGCCGAATCGATCGTAACCTTTTTACCCATACTCCAGTTGGGATGCGCGAGTGCTTTTTCAACACTCATATCTTTTAATTCATCATAAGATCTGCCTCTGAAAGGACCGCCCGAGGCAGTAAGAAGTATCTTGTCGATATTGCCCCGGTCTTCACCGTTTAAGGACTGGAATATCGCGCTGTGCTCGGAATCTACCGGAAGTATCTTTGCACCGTATTGTTTAAGAAGCGGCATAATGATATGACCCGCACACACAAGCGTTTCCTTGTTGGCGAGCGCTATCGTCTTGCCGGCCTTGACCGCTTCGATGGTAGGTCGTATGCCTATCATTCCCACAAGTGCGGTCACCACTATATCGGCTTTGTCAAGAGTGACAACACTTATAAGACCGTCCATACCGGACAGCACTTTGATATCGGTATCGGAAAGTCTGACTTTTAAGTCTGCTGCCGCGAACTCATCATACATTACACAATACAGAGGTTTATATTTCCTGGCCTGCCGTTCTACCGCTTCCGCACTTTTGTTGGCGGCAAGCGCAAGCACGCTAAGGCCTTCGTTGTTATCGACTATTTCAAGAGTCTGTGTACCGATCGAACCGGTAGAACCCAGTATTACAAGTCTTTTTTCCATAGTTTTTTATCCCGATCTTTCATAAAGAAACTGTCCGGTCCCCAAGACCGCATCAGCCAAGCAAAAGCGTGGCAAGTATGTAGATCAAGGGTGCCGTTATGATAACGCTGTCGAATCTGTCCATGACACCGCCGTGTCCCGGGATAAGATGACCGTAATCCTTGATATCTTCGTTTCTTTTTATCGCAGATGCCGCCAGATCTCCTATCATGGAGATCGCTCCTCCGACACCGCCTATTATCGCAAATTCCAACTCTTTTCCCGCAAGACCGGGAGCGAAATTGTTAAGTACAAACTTTGCATAAAGCCATGCTATCAAAGCCGCACCGAGTATACCGCCCACAGCACCCTCGATCGATTTCTTGGGGCTTAATTTGGGTGTCATCTTGTGGTTTCCGATCGTCTTGCCCGTAAGCATCCCCACGCAGTAAGCAAGTGTATCCGCACCCCACGAACAGATATATACCATCCATACGATGAAGAGCCCCTCTTCAAACTGCCTTGTCGGTAACATGAACGAAAGCATTACGGGCGCATACAGAAACGAAAAGACGGCCGATGTTATGTTCTTTGAATCATACTTCGGAAAAGAAAACACATATATCGCCAAAAATCCTATTATCACAAGCACGGCGCACAAAACCGCCGATTGGTGTCCGGGGATCAATGACAATACGAAGTAATATGCCGCAACAGCGATATAACCGTATATCATCAGTGCATTCTGCCTGCCTTCAAAGATCTTAAGTGCTCTTCCGAGTTCAAAGAAAGCGACTTCCGACAAAAACAGAAGCATAACAGCCAGCGCATATCCGCCGAAATATATAAATACAAATGTAAGAGCCAGCATAACGGCTCCGCTTATCAGCCTTTTAAAAAACATTTCCTTTTAGTCCTTTATGTGATCTTACGATCAGCCCTCCTCCTTGATACCGCCGAATTTCCGTGTCCTGGTGCCATACTCTTCGATCGCCTTTTCAAGCGCCTTTTTGTCAAAATCAGGCCATGCGATATCGGTAACATATATCTCCGAATAAGATATCTGCCAGAGCAAAAAATTTGATATTCGCTTTTCGTTGCATGTACGTATCAAAAGATCGGGATCGGGAAGTCCTGCTGTATCTAGATTCTTGGCGATCATCTCTTCCGTAATGTCTTCGGGCGAGACCTTGCCTTCTTTTACGTCTTGTGCGATCTTTCGTACCGCTCTTGTTATCTCATCCCTCGAACCGTAATTTATCGCTATCGTAAAGAAAAGACCCGTGTTGTTTTTGGTGCCCTCTTCAAGTCTTTCGATACTTTCCCTTATATCGTCGTCGAGACGGGATTTCTCGCCTATGACTCTTACGCACATATTGTTTTTGGAAGCTCTCTGAAGACAGTTCTTCATGTAGTTTCTAAGGAGCTTCATAAGCGCGTCAACTTCATCTTTGGGACGCGACCAGTTCTCTGTCGAAAATGCATATACCGTAAGATATTTAACGCCTAAATTATAAGCATCCTCACAGATCTGTTCAACGGCTTTGGCTCCCTGGAGATGTCCGTAGTTTCTGGGCATTCCGTGTGCCTTGGCCCAACGGCCGTTACCGTCAAGTATTATCGCAACATGATTTGGTATATTACTCACAATAATTCTCCGCAATGATAATGGGCAGGACCCAAACATTCGCCGGCTCCTGCCCGATAGATCAGATATTTATCATCAAACTTTTAATATGTCCTGAGCTTTGTCTTCAACAGCCTTGTCAACATCTTTTACAAACTTGTCGGTGATCTTCTGAAGCTCATCCTCAAGATCCTTGATCTCGTCCTCGGATATCTCGGTCTTGGCAAGTTTCTTTAATGCGTCATTGCCGTCACGTCTGATATTTCTGACGGCAACCTTGCAATCCTCACCTTTCTTACGCACTTCCTTGACCAGATCTTTACGTCTTTCCTCCGTAAGTTCGGGGAAAACAAGGCGGATGACCGTACCGTCGTTGGAAGGTGTGATGCCGATGTCCGATGCAAGTATCGCTTTCTCGATATTCTTGATAAGGGATTTCTCCCAGGGCGCGATCTGAATGATACGCGGCTCGGGTACCGTAACATTGCCTACCTGCTGAATGGGAGTAGGTGTTCCGTAGTAATCGACACGAAGCTTATCAAGAACATGGGGATTGGCACGTCCCGCTCTTATCGATGCAAACTCGGACTCCATGAAATCAAAAGCCTTTTGCATTTTGTCGCCATACTGTGAAATTCTCTCATCCATAATACTCTTCTCCTTATGTTGTAACCCTTTATTTATGCGGTAACCCTTGTTCCGTTAAAATCACCGCTTAGTGCCTTTATGATGCTGTTCTCTTCGTTTAAGTCAAACACCATGAATGGAAGATGATTTTCAAGTGCAAGGGCACTTGCCGATGTATCCACAACCTTTAAGTTTCTTTCGACAACTTCCGCAAGCGAGATCTCGTCGAATTTTACGGCGTTGGGATTTGTGGCGGGGTCGCTGTCGTATACTCCGTCTATGGATTTGGCCAAAAGAACGCTCTCGGCCTCAATCTGGAGTGCAAAAAGAACGGTTCCCATATCCGTCGAGAAATACGGCTGTCCGGTACCGCCCGCAAGGAAGATTACCTTTCCGGCTTTCATTGCCTCTGTGACGGCTTCTTTGGAATAACGCTTTGTAAAAGTACCTACCTCGAACGGTGTAAAGACTTCGGTATCGATGCCTTCTGTCTTGAAAATTTCAGAAGCATACATACAGTTCATGACGGTTGCAAGCATTCCGATCTGGTCGGCCTTGACTCTGTCCATATCATTGCACGTGCGTCCTCTCCAGAAATTTCCTCCGCCCGTTACTATGGCTATTTCGTTGTCTCCCGCTATAGCTTTGACCTGGGCCGCAACTTTTCTGACACTTGCTTCGTCAAAACCCTGCTTTTTGTCTCCCGCCAAAGCTTCACCGCTTAATTTGAGTAAAATACGCATACTGCCTCCACGCCGATCAAAAAACGTTATTTATAACATGTCCCGGTCGGATATTATTTGGATTTCTTTTTGAACTCGTCAAAGAATGTGGTAGGTGAAACATCCGCATAGCACTGCGAGCAAACACCTTCGATGACCGCACCGTTGTTGATCTGAACGGATTTGGACTTGATATTGCCCATTACGATGGCTGATGTATCAAGAACAACGGGACCCTTAACATCGATATCACCCTTTACGGCACCGGCGATAACTGCGCTTGTTGCGAAGATGTTACCGATGATAACGGTGCTCTGTCCGATCTTAACGGAGCCCTGGCTGTTTACTTCACCTGTGATCTTTGCATTCTCCGCATAGATCTCGGCTGCCTTGGAATCACCTTCGATCGTTCCGATGATGTTGAGTTTTCCGTTTATCTGGATATTACCGCAGATACTTCCGAGAACTTCAAGTGAACCCGATGAAACAACATCGCCCTTGATGCTCATTCCTGCCGTAATAACGGCATTCTCGTCGGTTGCCTTGTTGGAAGGTGCGCTGACCGAAGGGATCGGAGCGGGCGCGGGAGCGGGTGCGGGTTCCGGCTCGGGTTCGGGTTCTGTATATTTTGCAAGATCGGCAAGATCGATCTCTCTTTCTTCCTTGTCGTCAAGACTGTCAAGCAGATTGTCAAGATCGATATTCTCAACCGATGCCGTCTCTTCAGCTTCTTCTGCGGGAACTTCAGCTTCGCCGAGTTCTTCTTCGGGCGTCAGTTCATCAACTGCCTGTGAAATGTCTTCTTTTAAATCAGTAAAAAATCCCATGTTAAGTTCTCCTTCCGGAAATTATTATTATTCCACCGATATATGCTGAATCGGATTGGTATCTTTGGAAATCGGTAAGATCACCGTGTTATCAAGGCTCTGGATATATTCAATGATCTCGGGCAATGCCTCAACCGTGGTGACTTTTGAGCCGGTATCGTGAAAAAGGATCATCGGCTCCGAAAAATACTTAATGTTTGATGTAACGTTACGAACTATGCTTTCCTTGGGAAGTATCGGGGAAGTCGCATCCTGAGACGACATGTTCCAGTCATAATACTCTATTCCCTCGTCTTCCAGTATCTTTGCATATATTCTCATGTCAACGGGTGAAACCTTGTTGGAGCTTCCGCCCGGAAATCTGTAATAATCGGATTCCACACCCGTTACCATATAAAGAAAATTCCTGAGTCTTTCCGTGTCTTCCTTAAATGACTGCTCATCTTTGTACAGTGTCGAATAAACATGCGTGCACGAATGCATGCCGAGCGTATGCCCTTCATCAACTATCCGCCTGTAAAGATCCTCAAATTCGCGGCCCTCTCTCATTATCACAAAGAAAGTGGCCTTGACATCGTATTGTTTCAGTATATCAAGTATCGCTTCCGTGTTTGCACTGGGACCGTCGTCAAATGTAAGATAGACCTTCCTGTATCCGTCGTAGAGTTCTTCGGTACTGAGTGACAGCGCCGCGATCTCTTCTTCTGTCATAGCCTCAACATTATATCTCGGTCCGTTCACCTCGCCGTTTTCCGACTTTCCCGGATCGGCGGCGAACTGCGTGTTTTCCGATAATGTCTCTATCTGCAGAAGATAATCGTCTATCAGCGATCTGTCGGAATCCAGTTCTTCGGTAAGACGCTCGTTCCCGGCATGCAAAAACGCGACCACAAACCACGGAAATATGATAAGAAACAGGAATACTGCGAAAAAACCTTTCTTAAGACGCTCATCGCGACTTTTTCGCTTATCGGTATCCATTTTATCATATACTCCTTATTTTTGAAAACAGAAATAACACTTTTTTCAACTCCGCTTAACCGCTCTTAACATAACGACTCCGCCCGGATTGAGCATCACTTCCCTGTCGCCGTTTTCAAAGGAAAAGCCCTTGGGAGACAGTATTCTCATAGGCTTGCGGCCCTGGTTTTCAAGGTGTGCTATCACCGTATCATCATCCAGTTCAAGCCTTATCACATGAATCTGTCCTTTGGCTCTTAAGCCCTCTACGCACATAAACTTAAACTTGTCCGATATAACAGGGAAAAGAATGACTTTCTCCGTATCCGAATACAGAAATGCCTCATACAGCGCTGCGGTAATTCCCAGGTTTGCATCCATCTGGAACAGAACGTGCTCATTGTGCGTCGTAAAGAGGTTGTCGTAAGTAAATACGGTTATAAGTCTGTTTAAAGCTTTGTACCAAAGATCCGAGTCGTTCAGTCTCGCGCATATATTTGCAAGATGTGCAAGTCCCCATCCGGATATGGCGTCAACACCGTCGATAAGCCGTAACTCTGCGGCTTTGTGACATGCCCTGAAAAGATCTTCATTGCCGGATCTGAGGGCTTCATTACCGGGAAATACCGGATAAAGGTGGGATGAATGTCTGTGGTGATAATCATCCTTCAAAAATTCTGGAAGCCACTCTTTTAAAGCACCGTCTTCGTTAACCGTATAATCCGGGAACCTTGAAAGTTCATCACGCCATTTGTCGATGTTCTCGCCTTCGATATCAAGTATCTCACATGCATTGATGAGATTCGTGTAAACTTCCTTGGCGATAGCCACATCCATTGTTGCGTTGATCGCGGTCGGCGAATCGTGGCCGAGAGGCGTATTTTCGGGAGAATAGGAAGGAACAAACATGAACTTTCCTTTTTCGTCGGTGATCAGGAAGCCTTCATAGAACTTCACAACTTCTTTCCAGTATTTAACACCTCTTAACAGTATGTTCTTATCGCCTGTATATTCGTAAAAATCTTCGTAAACGGAACTTAACCATCCCGCTCCCGCAGTCCAGAAGGCCATAGGGAACATGAATGAAAAATGTCTGTGAATACCGTCAGTAAGCGAAACCCTGGATGCACAGAAAACGCCGTCAACGCCGTATATGGTCTTTGCGTTTTTCTTAAAGTCATCAACATATGACTCAAGCCAGTCAAAATAGACTCTTGCAAATTCGGGAAGCGATCCCGGAAGCACCTGCCACATCATCATCTGGATGTTTTCGTCAAGTGTGTAATCGGCGCTCCACGGCGGATTTGCGGTTCCGTTATATACTCCCTGGAGGTTCGGGGGCTGCTTTCCGAAACTCGTTATCTCGAGATACCGGCCGTAATCAGCCATCCTTTCAAGAAGTTCCGGAGATATACCGTCCTTTTCGGCCATAGCCTTTAATTCGTCGTTGGTGTATTCTTTGTCGCTTTCCGAAAGCGTGACCCTGACTCTTCCGAAAAGTTCCGCATGGATCGTTAAGTGTTCTTTTAACAGAACGTCATAGTTTACGGGTGTATCGTTGAGCGTACGGACCGCCTTGACCTTGGCTGCCTCAAGTCTGTTCTGCCAGGGAGTGATGGTAAAAAGTATCATGACTCTGGTGGCACCTTTGACCGAAAGGCCACGGTCGGCAAGTTCACCGGACATTCCTTCAACCGTTCCGTCGGTCTCTATCTTAAGAGCGGATACGTATCCGCTTTCTTCTTCGGCGTGAGTGGCCCTGCATACGATAAGATCGTCTTCGATGCGGTGATCGATACCGGCCATGTCGTGTATCTCTTCGTTTTCGCCGACAGAAACCGTATAATCCGAGGGTTTGGAAGACTCGCATAACATTACGAACACATTGCGCGTACGCGATGCAAAAGAACGCCTTTTTACGGCATTGTCACCGCATTTAAACGAAGTTACCAGTTCACCCGTCGAAAAATCAAGACGTGAGGCATAATCTGATACATCTCCCTTATCGTCAGTGTCAAGATATATCTCTGTCGCAGTCTCAAATGGATTGGTCCATATGATCTGATCAAAGGGATAGCCGTCTTTTTCGGCGGTACGTAAGAACAGTTCCGTACCCTCTTTATATTTTCCCTCGAGAATGAGTTTACGCATCTCATCTATGCAGCCGGCTGTTTTAAAGGGGCGTGCATCGTTGTTCTCGGGCATGGGAATAAAAAGATCTTCATGACTTGTCACGATCTTTTCGTTTAAGGGATCTCCAAACACGAGACACCCTATGGTACCGTTACCTACGGGGTATGCGTTGTCCCACCTTGTTGCATATTCGTTTCTTAATAATCCTTTGAATTTCATAAAACTCCGTTCCGCGTCCTTATCCGGCTTTTTGTTATGATCCGTGCCATGAATATCTATTATTTTATATTATTGTCTCTTCGTTGTTTTTGTCTGGAAAGGGAAAGAACAGTCTTATAAAGTTCCGCGATGTCATCGGCGTATTCTTCTCCGGCCCGTTCTTTTGCCTTACTTATGACCTTGTCTTCTCTTGCAGCATCGGTGACCGTAATGTTATTTTCGGCTTTGTATTTTCCGATGGCTGCGGCAGTTTCCTGCCTTTTTACAAAGAGTTTTACAAGCTCGTCATCTATTTTATCTATTTCACTTCTTAATTCCGATAATCTGTTGTCCATAAGCTTTTCCGATCCCGCCGGCTTTTAGTCGGCATACGAAATAATTATACCACAATCTCGGTATTCTAACACAAAAATAAACCCGTATGCTTTCTACATTTTTCGTACCATCTGATACTCGTTAAGAAGCGTACCGTCTTTAAGTCTTATGGCATTGGGTTTAACGCCCGTTATGCGAAATCCCATCTTTTCATAAAGGGCCCTTGCGCGTGTATTACCCTCGATAAATTCAAGTTCCATCTGTATTATGTCGGGATTTGACCGGACTATATCGATCATTTCGGTAAACATAGCGGTTCCGATACCGAGATTCCAGAATTCTTTTAAGAGTGCGATCGCAACCTGCGCCCTGTGGCGTGTCTTTATGCCGGTCTTCCATACGATCTGGCAGTTACCTGCCACTTTCCCGTCTACCAGACAAACGATCATAGCCTCGTTATCGGAAGCATTGACTCTGTCAAACAGTTCCTTCTCACCTTCGGCAGTGTATTTGCCGCATTCCTCGGGATAACGGAGAATAAAGTCCGTCTCCCCTGCCGAAATATAAAGATATTCAAGCATACCCGGGATATCCTCATCCCGCGCGCTCCTGAGGATCGCTTTTATGCCGTCTTTTAATATAATTTCCTTTTTTTCAACGATCATGGCATTATCCTCCCAACCCTCTTTCGATCTCAAAATATTATTTTATCAGTCACTGCAATGTGTATGCAACACCGGGTAACAAAACAGCCGGGGAAATATCCCCGGCCGTATGAATTTGTATGGCGCTTTTACAATGTGTCCCGGTATTATACCGGACCTTTTTCGTCAGTGTATGAAACCGAAGGAATGAAGGTTTACGTTGCCGCCGCCCGTGTAGGTAAGATAGATCGCGGTCTTACCGTTAGGAAGCTTAACGTCGGTCTCGAACTTAGTGCGGATATTTGCGTTCTGTACATGGATCATGCCGAGTACATCGCCGCCCAGCTCTGTGCGGATCTCAAAGGTTCCGTTGCCGTATCCGTTAACACGAACGTAGAATCCCTTAACATCTTTTAAGTCAAAGTACTTAAAGCCGAATGTAAATCCTGCGGTCACGTTTTTGATAAAGCCGTAGCAGACATCACCGTCACCGCCGAGCTGTGTAACATAGGGCTGACCTTCCGCAACGTAAGTTTCTTTTTTGTCGCTGAACATGTTGCAGACGATGTATGCGGGATACTCGGCCTTGTCGTTAAGAAGATTGCCGTTATTGGAACCGCAGGAAGTCATCTCAACCTGTGTGATGCTTCCGTCGGGATTGAATTTGATCTCCTCGATGCAGCCCTGTCTTGAGAACCAGTGGTTGTTGGTCTGTCTGTGATAGAAAATGTACCACTTGTCTTTGATCTGTACGATGCTTCCGTGGTTGTTGCCGCCGAATCCTGTCGGGAAATCGGCAGGTTTATAGGAATCGATACCCTTATCGCAGTTACTTACGATAACTCCGCCGTATTTGAAATCTCCGTCGGGGCGCTTGCTGGTCGCATAGCAAAGTTCGTGCATAACTTCCGAAGAATATACAAAGTAATATGTATCGCCGTTCTTGCGGATCGAAGGAGCTTCAAAGAATGCATGTCCTTCAAAACTGCTGCCCTCCGAATGCATCTTGCCGGGTGCCACAAACTTCGGTGAATCTACAAGAAGAGTTAACATGTCACTGTCAAGACAGGTGTACATAGCGCCATGCCTTGATGCATCGGTCTGTCCGCAGAAGCCGGTGTAAAGGTAAGTCCTGTCACCTTCGGTAAGAACGCCGGGATCGAACTGAGGCTCGTCGCATGCTTTGTCGCCTAAAAGTGTACCGTCTTTATAGTGAACATATCCGTGGAACTGATATTTTCCCGCGGGTGTGTCGCATACCGCAACAGAAACGTTGCCTACCTTGTCAAGCACATAGAAAAGATAATATCTTCCGTCGGGTCCCTGAGTCACATCGGGTGCGTAAAGACACATATGTCTGTCCGGATTGAAAGGATCCTGAGTGCTTTCATAGATAACGCCTTCATATCTCCAGTCGGCAAGATCGTCTACCGATGCCGACCAGCATACGTAGTCACCTAAGCAGAATGTGGCACCGTTAAATGTATCGTGTGAACCGTAAACATATACTCTGTCACCGAATACATAAGGTTCGCCGTCGGGAATATATTCCCATGAAGGAAGATAAGGATTGTAACCCTGGCGTTTTCCGGTAAGAAGTTCGGATACTTTGTATATGAATTCGCTCTTGTCTTTGCCGGCCTTGGGACCTTCCATCGTAAAGTTCATTTCGTTACGGTCGGTAATGTCATATCTTGACCATGTGGGAAGCGGATCACCGGCTCTGTCGCATCCGTTGGGATCGCCGGTCTTTACAAAGTTTGCAAGATACGAACTCATGGCATCCGCAAGTTCAAAATGACGTCCCTTATAAGGTCTTGAGCATTTTGAAATAGTATTGAAGAAAAACCACAGGTCGCACGAATGGAAACATCCGGGATCGTCTTCACCCGGGATATCGGGCATAAATCTGTAATAATATACAGGCTTCTTGGAAGGATTCGCTCCGACTTTGTTGAACACTCCCTTAACCGATGCTTCAACGATATTAAGCGGCTTACCGGTATATTTACCATCAAGGATGATATCGGGTGTAGGAAGAGTAAATTCATCTATCGTATTTCCGGCCATTACGGGAATATCGGCATAGAAACCGTCCGCAAATCTGTCATAAGGCTCGGATACCGCAAATTTACCGTCAACTACGGGAGCAAATCTCGGATGATCCTTTACGAATTCGGCATATTTGTCGCGAATGAAAAATGCATCGAGTTTTCTCGCCTCTTCGAGTGATGAAACACCCATGTATGCAAAGAACTCTTCTCCCGCCTTCTCTGTATCGGCAAGAGATCTGGGAGCAAGGATCGGATCGTCTCTGAAAGGATTCTTGATAAGTCCGCTCATTATGATCGCGCCGTGAATATCTTTAAAGTTGCCCTCATGCGTGATCTGGTTAAGCACGGATCCGCCTCCTGCGGACTGTCCACCGATAGTGATCTTCTCGGGGTCTCCGCCGAAGTTTGCTATATTTCTTCGAACCCATCTTAAACCGGCCTGCTGGTCAAGTAAGCCGAAGTTTGCGGGTGCGTCGGGACTTTCTTTGGATATCTCGGGATGTGCCAGGAATCCGAGTGCCGCGAGTCTATAGTTTACAGAAACAACAATGATGCCTTTTCTTGCAAGATTCTCTCCGTCAAATTCCATTTCGGCAGTATATCCCCACTGGAATCCGCCTCCGAAATACCACAGGAATACCGGAAGTTTCTCATCCGTTCTTTTGGCCGGAGTCCATACATTTAAGTAAAGACAATCTTCTCCCATCGGGATCTCGGGATCGACATGCCACTCACGGCAATAAATATCGGTACCAAGGCCGGGTGTATCCTGCACCGATATGGGTGCAAACTGAAAACAGTCTCTTACGCCTTCCCAGTTCTTGGCAGGCTGAGGAGCGCGCCATCTGTTTTCGCCTACAGGGGGTGCCGCAAAAGGAATGCCCCTGAACGCCGTTACTCTCGGATCGGCCGATGCAATACCGCGGACCGTTCCGTTCTCTGTCTGTGCGATTCTTATCATAGTAACCCTCCTAAATCGTGCTGTTTCTTGGAAACACAGTGTAAAACAGAAAGATATCTGCATACACTTCTGACACTAACTTTAAAAGGATACTAAATCAAATACTTCTTATTTTTTGCGGTAGAACGTTTTACTTGTTGCTATTTTGCTTCCTATACTCCGATCACATGGAAAAGAATGCCGAAGAACTGCAATATGCTTCCGGCGAGAACAAAGATATGAAAAACAGAATGAAAATATCGCTTTTTGGAACCGATACCGTACAGTATCGATCCGACCGTATATGCGATACCGCCGCCCAGGATCCACCAGAACCCTCTGACCGATATCGCTTCTATGAGCGGTTTTACCGCAAATATGATGCACCATCCGACACAGATGTATGCGATCATCGAAAGAACGTTATACTTTTTCCAGTCTATAGCCGTAAACACGATGGCAACGGCCAAAAGCCCCCATACGATCCCGAAAAGAGTCCATCCAAGCGCCGGATTATGTTTTCTTAACGGTCCCAATACGATCGGCGTATAGGTTCCTCCGATAAGAAAATATATCGTACAGTGATCGATCACCTGCATTACCTTCTTGGCCATACCCGGTTTAAGACCGTGATATACACTCGACATTGTATAAAGTGCGATCAGCGAGACGCCGTATATCGCACTTCCCACAATAAGTGCGGCGTCTCTTTTGGCTGATGCAAAAACAACGCACAACACAAGAGCGGCAACTCCGAGAGCCCCGCCCACAATGTGTGTTACCATATTCATTATCTCTTCGGCCCTTGTATAATCGGGTAATTTCCGATCGGCCAATTTGGTCCGTTTCATATTACTCCGCCCGATATCACTTTTTCTTTAACGCCAGAGTCTTATCATATGCCGCAATAACCGCATTCATGGATGCCGCTCTGAAAGCGGATTCTTCGAGTACTCTGACACCTGCTATCGTGGTGCCGCCGGGTGAGCACACCTCGTCTTTTAACTGTCCGGGGTTTTTGCCCGATTCGATCAAAAGTTTCGCGCTTCCCATAAGTGTGCGTGCAGCCAGTTCAACAGCTGTTGCTCTCGGAACCCCGCATGCTACTGCTCCGTCCGCAAGGCTTTCCATGAAAAGATCCGCGAATGCCGGACCGCATCCTGAAAGTGCACCTGCTGGATCCATGAGTTTTTCCTCGATCTTAACACATTTTCCGGCAAAAGAAAGTGCTTTTACA
>CACYCC010000248.1 GCA_902772805.1 uncultured Lachnospiraceae bacterium
CCGATATATAATGTAACCACCTATCAGGAAGGGAGGATATGTACATGGATGTAGCACAGTTGGCAATGACACTTTCCCAGATCAATATCCAGAATGATGTAGGAACAGCGGTTTTAAGCAAAGCGATCGATACAAATGAACAGATGGGCGCAAGCCTTGTTAATATGATAGACCGTTCGGCAATGGAAGTTTCGGTAAATCCCAATGTGGGATCGAATTTCGATATGTCTGTTTAAGGTCGTGCGGGCACATATTTTTGAGCGAAAATATTTGTATTAAAAAAGTGCTTGCAATTTAAGCACTTTCTTTTTATAATAGGCAAGTGCCACGAAAACAGAATATTGGGGTATCGCCAAACGGTAAGGCAACGGACTCTGACTCCGTCATTTCAAGGTTCGAATCCTTGTACCCCAGCTTGGGACATCGGCTAAGGCCGGTGTCCTTTTCTTTTATCACCCGCTGTGCTACTGTATTAATAGGCGGTCCGGCGTCGGACCCATATGTGATCTCGGTCAGCATCACGGGACCTGAAAGGAAATGTATCGCCATATGATAAAAGCGGCAGAATTTCAGAAACTTACAATAGAGAGAATGAACGAACACGGTGCTTACCTCACAGACGGGGATGAAGGATCGCGTGTTCTTTTGCCCGGACGTGAAGTACCTGAGGGTGCCAAGCCGGGAGACGGACTTAATGTGTTTATATACAGAGACTCAGAGGACAGACTTATAGCTACGCTTAAGACTCCGTACGTTACTCTGGGACGCGTTGCGGTGCTTGAAGTCGCAAGCGTGACAAAGATCGGAGCGTTTCTTGACTGGGGACTCGAAAAAGATCTGTTCCTGCCGTTTGCGCAACAGACTTACAAGGTAAAAGAACACGACAGGATACCCGTTGCGGTGTATCTTGACAAATCGGGCCGTATAGCGGCTACCATGAAGATATATCCTTATCTTGAAAAACTTCTTGAAGGCGGGATCGTACCTTCAAAAGACGAAACCGGTTCGGCGAAAGATACAGCCGTGCCTTCCGTCGGCAACGCCGAAAAGCGCGTTATTAAGCGGGATGACGAGGTTGAGGGAACGGTTTATGAAATAAGCGACAACTTTGGCGCTTTTGTGGCTGTGGAAGACAGGTTCCAGGGACTTATCCCCAAACGCGAGCTCTACGGTGAGATCGCACCGGGTATGCACATAACCGCAAGGGTCACGGCGGTAAGACCGGACGGAAAGATAGATTTAAGCGTAAGACAGAAGGCATACCTTCAGATCGAAGAAGATGCGGGGAAACTGATAGAGATCATCAAGTCCTATGACGGAGTGCTGCCATTTACCGACAAAGCATCTCCCGAGGTTATAAAGCGTGAGACCGGCATGAGTAAGAACGAATTCAAAAGAGCGGTCGGGAATCTGTACAAGAACCATATCATCACGATCGCCGACAACAATACGATAAGACTCGTATAATACGGCTTTTGTTCAACTTACCATTATGAAAATTGCACAAAAGATTTAAAAAAACCAAAAAAATATACAAAAAAACACCTCTTGGGTATGGCATTTTTGAGTAAAATATAATAAAATGAGGCTGTGTCGTTGGTTTTCGGTTCGGGAAACCGTCAAAAACCATTGTGAAAAATGTCCAATAAGAGGGATGCCGCATGATTTCAAATCAGATTTTACAAGGAACTATCGATGGCTTAAAATCCATTTCGCGTGTTGAACTGTGTGTTACCGACACCGAAGGCAAGGAGGTCGTTTCCACCTCGCCGAATTTAAGCGTTGTAGCCAAACTTGCGCGGGATTTTGCCAAATCTCCGGCCGATTCGCAGGAGATTCAGGGGTATTCGTATTTCAAGATCTACGATGAGACCACGCCCGAATATATACTTATCGCCGGGGGCACCGGTGAAGATGTATACATGATCGGCAAGATGGTCGCATTCCAGATACAGAATCTTATCATTGCTTACAAAGAGCGTTTTGATAAGGACAACTTTATCAAGAACCTTCTGTTGGATAACCTTTTGCTGGTAGACATATACAGCAGGGCCAAGAAGCTTCACATCGCTCTTGATGCCAAGCGCGTGGTTCTTATCGTTGAGGCCGACGATTTCAAGGACTCAAACGTACTTGAGACCATGCGTACTCATTTCGGCTCAAACTCCAATGATTTCATAACTGCAGTCGATGAAAACGACGTCATAGTCGTCAAGGAAGTCGAAGATTTTGATTATACCCGCGAGATCGAGAAGACCGCACGGGCTATTGTTGCTGCTCTTGAAAAAGAAGGAATGGCCAACATCCATGTGGCTTACGGCACCGCGGTAGGCGAGATCAAGGAAGTAAGCCGTTCATACAAGGAAGCAAAGATGGCAATGGATGTAGGAAAGATCTTTTACGGCGAGAGACAGGTTGTGGCATATGCCCAGCTCGGCATAGGACGTCTCATCTATCAGCTTCCCATGCCCCTTTGCAAGATGTTTATCAAGGAGATCTTCGGCGGCAAGAGCCCCGATGAATTTGATGAAGAAACACTTACGACCATACTCAAGTTCTTTGAAAACAGTCTCAATGTTTCGGAAACTTCGCGTCAGCTCTATATTCACCGTAATACGCTGGTGTACAGGCTTGACAAGCTTCAGAAATCCACGGGACTGGATCTTAGGATATTCGAGGATGCTATCACCTTCAAGATAGCTCTTATGGTAGTAAGTTACATGAAATATATGGAAAAAGAAGATTAAGGAAGGTTAAAGGTTAAGGGTATGCCCAGAAAGAAAAAACGCTACATGGATGATGACGAGGTCATAGTGCTCGACCATGTCAGCAAGATGTACAAAGAAAATTCAAACTATGCGCTGGATGATGTGAGCATCCGTATCAAGCGGGGCGAATTCGTGTTTATAGTGGGTGAATCGGGTTCGGGTAAATCGACGCTCACAAAACTTCTGTTAAGGGAACTTACTCCCACCAAGGGAAACATATATGTGCTCAACTACGATTTAAGGCGCTTAAGACACAGACAGGTTCCGAAATATCGTCGTAATATCGGAGTGGTGTTCCAGGACTTCAGGCTCCTTAAAGACAGAAACGTCTACGAGAACATTGCTTTTGCCCAGAGGATCGTACAGGTACGCGGCAGAGACATCAGAAAGAATGTTCCGAGCGTCCTTGCGACAGTCAATCTGGCGGGTAAATACAAGGCAAAACCCAACAACTTATCCGGCGGTGAGCAGCAAAGAGTTGCGATCGCAAGGGCTCTTGTCAACAAGCCCTCAATACTTCTGGCCGATGAGCCTACCGGAAACCTGGACCCCAAGACATCTCTTGAGATCATGAATCTCTTTGAAGAGATCAACAATGCCGGCACCACGGTCATAATGGTCACCCACGACAAGAACATAGTAAATGCCATGAGCAAGCGAGTTATCACGCTTAACAGGGGCGTTGTTGTGAGCGATCAGGAAAACGGGGTATACATAGATGATTAGTACATTGTTTTATACAATCTGGCAGGGGATCAAAAACGTATTCAGAAACAAGCTCTTTACCCTGGCGAGCGTTGCCACCATCGCATCGTGTCTGTTTTTGTTCGGTATTTTCTATGCGGTACTTGCCAACTTCCAGAATATCGTAAAGACCGCCGAGGAAGGAGTCTGCGTTGTCGTATTCTTTGATGAGGGGATCACCGACAAACGTATCGAAGAGATCGGCGAGATGATCAAAAAGCGCGGCGAGGTATCAAGAGTCGATTTTGTATCGGCCGACGATGCCTGGGAATCGTTTAAGACCGATTACCTCGGTGAATACAGCGACGGCTTTTTGGAAAACCCCCTTGCCGATTCCGCAAACTATGAGATCTATTTAAATGATGTTTCCATGCAGTCAAGTCTTGTTACGTTCCTTGAATCGGTGGACGGCGTAAGAAGCGTTAAGAGAAGCGAACTTACCGCCATGACGCTTGAAGGAGTAAACAGACTTATCGGATATGCCTCTGCGGGCATCATACTGATACTTTTGCTGGTATCTGTATTCCTGATCAGCAATACCGTTACCATCGGTATTCAGGTCAGAAGAGAAGAGATAACGATCATGAAATATATAGGCGCGACGGACTACTTTACAAGGGCGCCGTTCGTTATCGAAGGTATGCTGATAGGACTCATCGGTGCGGCAATACCGCTCGGAATAATATATTTCCTTTACAATAAGGCGATAGGTTTTGTAACGGAGAGATTTGCCGTTCTTTCGTCTTTGCTTAATTTCCTGTCAATAGACGAGATATTCAAGACACTTCTTCCGATCTCGCTCATAATCGGTGTGGGTATCGGATTCTTCGGCAGTTTCTCGACTGTCAGGAAACATTTAAAGGTTTGATGATTTTCGGGGGAGAAAACGTGAAAAGATTTAAGAAAGCACTTATCTTAATAACGGTTATCTCGCTTGCCCTTGGCAATATGTCGACTGCAACATATGCCGACAGATATTCGTCGATCACAAGTGACAGTATCAGGGAAAAAGAAAAACAGATCAAAGAGGCGCAGGATCTTAAAAAACAGATCCAGAACCAGATATCGGATGCCAAAGCACTCAAAAAAGAGCTTGAACAGTACAAGAATGAGGTTGCAAGCTACGTTGAAAAAGTTGACCAGCAGCTTTCCGAAATTCAGGCCAAGATAGCGGATCTTAATGAACAGATATCCGACAAGGAAGCCGAAATAGAAAAGACCACCGAGGAATTAAACGAAGCGATCGAGACCGAGGAACGTCAGTATCAGGCCATGAAAGACCGTATCAAGTTCATGTACGAGCAGGGCGATTCGTTTTATCTTGAGATAATGTTCAACGCCAAGTCATTCGGAGATTTCATCACCAAGGCCGGATATATAGACAAGCTCGAAGCCTACGACCGTCAGAAACTTGACGAATATACCGCGGCACGTGAATGGACCGAACTTTGCAAGCAGACTCTCGAAGCCGAAAAGGAAGCGCTTGATGAGGCCAAGGCGGCGGCGGAAGCCGAAGAGGAAACGGTAAGTCTTCTTCTTGCCGAAAAAGAAGCCGAACTTGCAAATTACAAGTATAAAATTCATAATACCGAACAGGAAATATCGGCCGCCGAGGCGTCATACGCCGAGGAAGTCGCCGTTATAGAGGCTCTTGAAGCCAAGATACTCGAAGAAAAGAAAGCCATCGCGGCAACTATGACACGCGTGGTTTATGACGGCGGTCAGTTCGCATGGCCGTGTCCCAATTACGTAAGGATCACCGAGGAATTCGGATGGAGAACCCACCCCATCACGGGAAGGCAGGAATTCCACAGCGGTCTTGACATGGGCGCACCGGGAGGATCTCCGATACTTGCGGCTTACGACGGTGTGGTCGTTGCAGCTCAGTATAACTGGTCGATGGGAAACTATATAATGATCGATCACGGAGACGGTCTTTACACGATCTACATGCATGCAAGCGCTCTTTATGTAAATGCCGGAGCGGTCGTGGTAAGAGGTGAGACGATCGCGGCCGTAGGTACGACCGGACAGTCGACCGGTAACCATCTGCACTTCGGAGTGAGATTAAACGGTCAGTACGTAAGTCCCTGGTCGTATTTGAAATAGAAAGGCAAGTCATGGATATCAAGAAAACAAAACGGAATTCATTTCTGATAGGTCTCCTGGTGGGAGCTGTCGGAATAGGTGTCATAATCACCGTAATACTGTTTGTCATTATCGGATTAAAGATATTCGGCAA
This sequence comes from uncultured Lachnospiraceae bacterium, assembly GCA_902772805.1. Classification (GTDB taxonomy): domain Bacteria; phylum Bacillota; class Clostridia; order Lachnospirales; family Lachnospiraceae; genus UBA1258. The sequence continues at coordinate 5,755 of CACYCC010000248.1, forward strand.
TCCCGATATCGTTCCGGGAATGGCAAATGTGGGACAGACAAGCGTCAACAACCAGACCGATGAATTATCCGAGGTTATAGACGATGATGTCGTAAAAAAGATAAACAGAATGCTTACTCTTATTGACGGACAGTTTCTTTTTACGGAGAATGTCGACGTCGACAAGATGCAGACAGAGATCTATTCGGGGATCATGGAGTCGCTCGACGATCCGTATTCGGTATATTACACGCCCGAAGAACTTGA
>CACYCC010000249.1 GCA_902772805.1 uncultured Lachnospiraceae bacterium
GGCCCAAAGCGTGTGGCGTAGCGTCGCCCAAAGCGGTCGTGGAATTTTGGATGCAAAAGTGATATATTGAATAGAGTGAAAGAAAGTGCGGATCGCAGTCGATCGGTTGCGTTTCGCGGGGACAGAGGTAAGTTATGAAAAAGAAGATTCTTTTTGCTGCATCGGAAGGAGTTCCGTTTATCAAGACAGGCGGTCTTGCGGACGTAGTGGGTTCTCTTCCCAAATGCATCGACAAAAAGTATTTTGATGTGAGAGTCATCGTGCCCAAGTATGCCTGCATGCGTCAGGAAATGAAGGACAAGATGGAATATGTGACCCATTTCTATATGGATTACAACTGGAAGAACGAGTATGTCGGCATCCTGAAGGCCGTTGTTGACGATATCACGTATTATTTTATCGACAGCGAGTACTATTTCGGCGGATACAAACCTTACGGCGACAATGTGCTGTTTGAGATCGAGAAGTTTTCGTATTTCTCAAAGGCTGTTCTTTCGGCGCTTAAACTCATCGATTTCCAGCCCAATATCATACACTGTCATGACTGGCAGACGGGACTTATCCCTGTTTATTTAAAAGAACGCTTTGGCGGCGACCTCTTTTACCATGACATCAAGACGATAATGACGATACACAACCTTAAGTTCCAGGGACGATGGGATGTTAAGGCTGTTCAGTCGATAACCGGGCTTTCTGACTATTTCTTTACATCGGATAAACTTGAATGCTACAAGGATGCAAACCTCTTAAAGGGCGGCCTTGTTTATGCGGATGCCATCACGACGGTTTCGGAGACTTACGCCAAAGAGATCATGACAGACTTCTACGGTGAGGGCTTAAACGGTCTTTTGTGCGCAAGAGTCAATGATCTTCGAGGTATCGTGAACGGTATCGATTATACAGATTTCGATCCCGCGACCGATGAAAAGATACTTTATAATTACGATCCGATCACTTTCAGAAAAGAAAAAGTCAAGAACAAGACCAAACTTCAGGCACAGCTTGGCTTAAGGGAAGATCCCAAGGCAATGATGATCGGCCTTATCTCAAGACTTACCGACCAGAAGGGACTTGACCTTGTGGCTTATATGATGGATGAGATGTGTTCGGATAACATCCAGCTTGTTGTGGTCGGAACCGGTGAAGAACGTTACGAGAACATGTTCAGACACTTTGCATGGAAGTATCCCGATAAGGTTTCGGCAAACATCTATTATTCCGATGAACTTGCTCACAGGGTTTATGCATCATCCGATGCATTCCTGATGCCTTCACTGTTTGAGCCCTGCGGACTCAGCCAGCTCATCGCACTTCGCTACGGTACGATCCCGATCGTAAGGGAAACCGGCGGACTTAAAGATACGGTTGAGCCTTACAACGAGTATGAGAGTACAGGAACGGGCTTTACATTCACCAACTATAATGCGCATGAGATGCTGGCATGTATCAGAAACGCAGAGCGCATCTACTATGACCGCAAGCGCGAATGGAACAAGATGATCGACCGCGCAATGGCCGAAGATTTCTCATGGGAGAAATCGGCGCTTAAATACCAGGAGATGTACGACTGGCTCATCGGCTGAGCCCGGGAACTTCGTGCCACACCCGGGACGGGGTTAGAAGTCCCAAAACAAAAATAAAACACTATTTCAGGAAACTAACGATAGGGAACTTTCAAGCGAATATGCGCGACGAAAGTTCCCTAATTTTTATTGAATTACGAAAGTGCAGATATTGAAGAAATCTTTTTTGCACACATTTTTAATTGACGCAGCATACATGTGTATTATTAAATAAAAGTATCTGATAACGTTTGTGAAAAGGAGGTCTTTATGGTTTGTAGTAAGTGTGGTGCAAATAATGAAGCGGGAAGCGTATTTTGCGGAAATTGCGGGACAAAAATAGTTACAGCACAGCAAGCCGCGCAGCCGGGTACCAATATGCAATATCAGCAGGTATCGCAAGCCGTACCTCCTGTTACCAATATCCCGCCGCAGCCGGTGTATCAACAGCCGATGAACGGGGCACCGGTCATGCAGCCGGTGTACAATCAAGCTGCTCAGTATAGCGCAGGCTATGACTGGGAACGGGTTCAGCCCAGATACAAGCCGGCAGGCGGCAGAGCTCTTATTTTTGCGGTATCTCTTCTCATCATGGGAATTGCATTTGTCTTATGGACATTTGCGGTTACTGTAGGATCGTAAGAGGGGGATCATATGAAAAAAAGTATAAAAGCATTTTTGGCCGCTTTTGTTTTCACATTGATACCGTTGACCGCATTTATCGGTGTCGGTGCGGCTTATTCCAATGTCGCAGACAGAAAAGACGGGATCGGAGGATGGGTAAAGCTCGGATTTAAAATTATTATCGTACAACTTTTGTACGCCGCTCCGGCCATTGCGGTTTATGCGTTTTATTCGCTTCTGGCGACATATTATTATCTGAGTTACGGCATACAACTGATCCTCCTGTATGTTCTTATTCTTTTCTCCGCACGTGCACTGCTGCTGATACCGGTCGCATCATGCGCCTTGGCGATGGGTGCGCCGATCAAAGTAGCTGTTAACGGTAAGGAGATGAATTCCATAATATCGGGGAGCTTTTGGCGCTATATCTTTTCAGGGATCGTTTGTTTACTGCTGATAGTTGTGATCGATATCCCGATGTTATGGGAATGGTCTTTACTCCTTCAGTATGTAGTTGCAAGTCTTTTGGAAGTTTTGTATCAGTTTGTGAGTGCCGGACTTTTTGCAAAAGTGGTCAGGCGTTCACTTGGCATTGAACCTCCGCTCGGGCCGAACAGCGGAAACGGACGCACGGTGGCCGGCGCAGTTGTTGCGGTCGGTATGTGTATTTTGATCTTTGCACAGTCTTCGCTTTCGGTCATCGCATATGGGAGATATGATGAGGATATAAAACCTGTTCGTCCTCCGGGCTCCGAAGGCAGCGAGCTCTTTACCGAAGAAAATCTGTACAGATATTATCATGCCCCCGAGATTGACAACGGATTGCCGTCCGCCGGTACGGTTTATGACGTGGCAGGAGATATATGCAATGTCACGCCGGGAATCAGCAATGTTAAAAACGGGATTCAGGCAGCAGGGTATTATGTTCTTGGTGCAATTACGAACAATGAAGAACAACGTCAGTATTACCATTCGAATGCGGTATATAAAGCTGTTGGGATCATAACGGGTCCGATGGACTCGTGGGGAGCCAAAGCTTTACAAGCTTACGATTCTGCTATGTCATGGCTCGGATTTTCGGATGACCTTGCAGGGACCAAAACAGATGAAGCTTTTGGACCGGCCACTATTGTACAGGGGGTGGCAAATCTGACGAATCGTGCTCTTGAAGAAGCAAGTGAAGCGTTCAGAAAAGCCGATGTTGCAATAACGAATCTGGTCGAATACACATATAAGGAAACCTGTAAACAGGTGAGCTTGACTGCTGAGGGGCTTGATGAGCAATACGGGATATCCGATGCGGCTGACTGGTGGCTTACAGTACCTCAACCGCTTCCCGGTCAGAGTCATATATGGATCAATGATCCCGACCATCCGCTGGAGACATCCGTAGATGATTATTGGCATACTGTGTCTGACGGCTCACTTAATCTGGGCGAGCTGGACGATCAGCCGCGACTCAATTTGCCTGGAATAAACTCCGGCGGAGGTCCGTTACATGAATTTGATCCCGATTCGGGGAAAAAGCGCCGTGATGATTCACATTTGCCTAAGTTGGACGGAAGCTACAGCGGACAGCAGATCACGCCTACTATTCCTTCAATCGAAGGACTTACTTACGATATAGTTCCAAATAAGGTATATATCGATATCTATGATGACAATACAGCTTCTTTCAGCACAGTTGTAGAAACACAGTTTGACTATGATCTTATGGGATACGCCCAAGAATCCGGAAGCGCTGTCGCCACGGTCAAATGCAGTGATATTCAGCTTATTGCGCTTGATGGGTCGGAATCGGACGGATATATTCCTATGTTCAGGGGTGAATTTACAGTACGAGCAACCTCATATATGGATGTGACTTTATCGGGCATAGCATACGGAAATGAAACTTATACTTCATCTGCGGAACAGGAAGCTGACTACAGTGTTGTATTCATTCTCGGATATTGTGACGGTGAGCCTCAGATATGGGGAGGCGAGATAAGCTGCAAACCTGTCGGAGTATCCGACGGAGCGGATGTCAGTATGATAGATGCCACAATAGAGTTTAAGTGCTATTGATAATAAGTCACGGGAATCATCCCCGTGACTTATTTTTTGTTATAATCTTTCTGTAACGAAATGATATTATTTCGGACATATATATCAGAACGATGTGAAAGGAGGCACCCGGAATTGAATCTTAAAAAGATCTGCGAAGAATACTATCCGCTTGTATACGGGTACCTTCTTACGATCACGAACGGTAACAAAGATCTGGCGGAAGACTTAACACAGGAGACCTTCTACAGGGCAATCAGGAACATTAAGACTTTTAAGGGAAAGTCAAAAGTTTCGACATGGCTTTGCCAGATCGCCAAGTACACATTCTGGCAGTATCTTGATAAGAAAAACCGTCATCGCGAGGTGAGTCTTGAGGATGTTTTGGAACTGCCTACGGCCGAGCAGGTCGAAGAAACATATCTTAAGACGGAGACAAGCAACAAACTTCTTGAATGCATAGAAAAGCTAGACGAAACCACCCGAGCCATCGTTCTGTA
>CACYCC010000250.1 GCA_902772805.1 uncultured Lachnospiraceae bacterium
AATTCCGGGCTTAAATCGGCAGGCATTATATAAAATAACAGTCCTCACATTTTCCGTAAGGATAGTTCCATGGAAGTTCCTTGCCGCAGACACGACATCTCCTGCCTTCAAGCTGCTGAGTCTTTAAGATATTTATGATCCTCTGTGAAACATCCCGCTTTAGCATTATGATGTCGGAAAGTCTCGCACGATGGTTGAATTTTCTTAAATATGCATATATCAGATCGTATACAAGATAGAGATCTTCAAGTTCATCCATGCCCATGGCGTCAAGTTCATCGTCAAAAGCAACTATCTCCGCCTCTATGACATCATTGATACGCGATTCAAGTTTTGATCCCTGCGCTTCTTCTATTTTTGCAAACTTAAGTATCAGTTCCGTAAGCGCCGGTTTCGACGAACGGAATCCTATCATCAGAAAATCATAGATCAGTTTCTTGTCATCGACCACTTTTTCAAGTTTCTTGCAAAGTGCTATATCTTCTTCAAGATTGGCCTTCTCATAAAGATTTTCAAATTCGACATCGCTCCAGCGTTTTAATATCTCCGATAAAGGCATATCGATATAGATAAGGTTTTCGGGAATGCCGATACGTGCATACGATATCGTCTCAACAGATCCTTCGACCGCCCTTCTGATAGCCTGCGAGCGGTATTCGGATGTGTAATACCCGGTCTCAAAAATACCGCGTCTTCCCGCACGTCCCGCGATCTGTTTGATCTCACTGACATTTAAAGGCCTCTTTACATGGCCGTCAAATTTGCGCGTTTCCAAAAAGATGATGCGGCGTATCGGAAGATTGAGCCCCATTCCGATCGCATCGGTGGCAACAACCACCTTCGTGGACCCTTCCACAAAACGCTTAACTTCATTCATTCGCACGTCATAAGGAAGGTTTCCGTAGATCATGCTGGCCTGTATGCCGTTTCTTTGAAGTTCTGCGGCAACAGCGATCACCGACTGCTTGGAGAATACTATAAGCGCATCCTTTTCCTGTACATCACGCGGGAAAAGAAAACGAGACTTATCAAAGCATAAGGGTACCGCTCTTTCGTTGTGCCTTAACTCCCATGAGTCACCGCACTCTTCTATTATCGCCGTCAACAGATCGACGCAGGATTCATCCGAACAGATATGTACCTCGTCGGCACAGATCCCCAGTATCGCTCTGGTCCATGCGCCTCCGCGCTGTTCTTCACCTATCATCTGTCCTTCGTCGATAACGGCCACATCGTAAAGTTCATAAGTGCTTGCGGTTTCGATCGTGGCGGATGTATGCGTGGCACCGTCGACAAATATCTCTTCTTCGCCGGTTATCATGTTGCACTTAACACCGGCATCGTTGAGTCTGTCATATATCTCAAACGCAAGAAGTCTGAGGGGTGCAAGATATATACCCTTTTCGGCCTTTTTGAGCGCTTCGAGGGCATCATAGGTTTTACCCGAGTTGGTAGGGCCGACATGAAGCACAAAATGGCGCCTCATCCTGCGCGCATACGGATAAAGATCGGGGATCCTTGACGGGATCTCATCCATGATCATTCCGTTAAATCTTCTGTCCTCTTCTATGAGTCTGTGCTCATAATACAGGTATATCCTGTTTTCGTATATCGAACTGTCGAATATCTCCCTGGCATCTTCTTTGATCCTGGGAATGAGTTTTGAGTAAAAAGAACGAAATTCCCTTTCAAAATCAGGCCTTGATATTTTCCTTAATTCCACAGCCTCGGGTATATGCATGAGCGCATAATCCATGGCAAGATTAAAGGCATTTTTCTTTTCTTTCCATAGGACGGATTTCCCGGCAAGCGTGGAATTTATGCTTTTTGAACGTGATGTACCCTTTATGATGCTGTAGCAGATGTTTTCAAGGCTGTTTGAAGATATACGTTCTCTGACATATTCATATGTCAGATCCGGAAAATCATAATTCTTTACATATTCCGCAACGTATTTAAGATTGTCCTTAACGATCTCACTTTTACGTGACATCATGACTGTCGAAAAAACTTCTTTTGCTGCGATAAGTGCGGCGCTGTCCGTGTTTCTTTTGGCGGATCTGTTGTGCTTTCTGTTTCTTTTATATGAATAATGCGGCATAAAATTATCTCTCTTTTAACTGATGCAAGATACATTATAAGAGATGTTGCGATTTTTTACAATTTACGGGATATATTATTCAAGCAATACAGCATGGGATATGATAGATTTTTTATGAAGCAAAAAACTTTGACATATGATATTCGGAGGGAAATATGATCAAAAAACCTTTTAAAGACATAGAACTTTCGATGCTCGGCCTCGGAAACATGCGTTTTCACACATCGGATCCCAAGGGCGAGAAAATAAAAGACGACGAGGCATTCGCCGTTATCGACTATGCACACGAACACGGTATCAACTATTTTGATACAGCACATGTCTATAACAACGGCGATTCCGAAAGATGCGTCGGTGACTGTCTTGAAAAATATGACAGAAACAGTTTTTACGTTGCCACCAAATTCAACATCAACGCCTGCAAGGATTATCGCAAGATGTTTGACGATCAGTTAAAGCGTCTTAAGACGGGTTGCATCGATTTCTATCTTGTACACTGTGTTCTTGACGGAAATGTTGATGAATACTTAAATTCCGGACTCGTGGATTTTCTGGAAGAAAAGCGCGCGGAAGGCAAGATCAAATACCTTGGTTTCTCATCACACGCCTCGACCGCTACGCTTGAGCGTTTTGCCGACAGCCATGACTTTGATTTCTGCCAGATACAGCTTAACTATTATGACTGGGTATACGGAAATTCCAAGAGCGAATATGAAGCTTTGGTAAAAAGAAACATCCCCATCATAGTAATGGAACCCGTAAGAGGCGGAAGACTTTCGGTTCTTACCCCCGACTCCGAGGCAATACTTAAAAAAGCTCATCCCGAATGGAGCATCTCATCATGGGCGCTTCGTTTCGTTAAGAGTCTGCCCGGTATCCAGGTAGTTTTAAGCGGTATGAACAACCTTGATCAGATCAAGGACAATATAGCTACATTCTCGGATGATTATATATTTACCAAGGAAGATAACGATGTATTGATGGAAGCACTCGATCTTTTCAAGAAACAGCTTACCATTCCCTGTACTTCCTGCAGATACTGTACCAAGACCTGCCCCATGCAGATCAACATCCCCGAATACCTCAAGGTATTAAACGATGTAAAAGCAAACGGAAACTTTAACCTGTGGAAAGCAGACAAAGTTGAATCGGACGGAAAACCCGCAGATTGTATCGGCTGCCGTGCATGTACCGCACAATGTCCTCAGAGCCTCAATATTCCCTACTATCTCGAGGAACTGGCCGACAAGATGGCAAACCGTTAGGAATCGATAATCTGTGCTGCAATAAAAAAGCGCCCTTCGGCGCTTTTTTATTATTATAATATATCGGCAAGTTCTTTGATCATATTTTCGGTCTTTTCCCATCCGAGACATGCGTCTGTTATAGACTTTCCGTATATTCCTTCTCCCACTTTCTGATTTCCGTCTTCTATATAACTTTCGATCATAAAGCCGCGGATCAGTTTTTTCATGTCGTCATGTTCATTTCTGTAGTCCATGACTGTTTTGATTATTTCGGGCTGCTTAAAGGGATCTTTTCCGGAATTTGCATGGTTTGTATCAATAATAACAGCCGGATTTTTAAGCTCGAATTCACTGTACATCTCTAAAAGCTTACTCATATGCTCATAATCGTAGTTTTCTATAAGATTACCGTGCATATCACTGTAACCTCTTATGACCGCATGAGCATAAGGATTTCCGAACGAATGTGCCGCCCATCCTCTGTAGATAAAGGAATGGCCGCTTTGAGCCGTCTTAATGGCATTCAGCATTCCGTTAAAATCGCCACCCGTGGGGTTTTTCATACCTACGGGGACCTCTATACCACTTGCGGTAAGTCTGTGCTGCTGATCTTCGACAGATCTTGCACCGACCGCAACATATCCCAAAAGATCGTCAAGATACTTATGATTTTCGGGATAGAGCATCTCATCCGCGCATGTAAATCCAAGTTCGCTTACCACACGCATATGAAGTTTACGTATGGCTATTATTCCCTTAAAAAGATCCGGCTTTTCATCGGGATTGGGCTGATGGAGCATCCCCTTATAACCCTGACCGTTTGTACGCGGTTTATTGGTGTAAATTCGCGGTACTATAAATATCTTATCTTCCACCGTTTCGCTGAGTTTTTTAAGTCTCGTCATGTAATCCATGACACTGTCTTCGTTGTCGGCGGAACACGGTCCGATGATCAGCAGGAGTCTGTTATCCCTGCCGTCAAGTATCTTTTTAAGTTCAATATCACGCTTTGTAAAAATATTGGATATTTCCATCGAAACGGGAAACATCTCTTTAACTTCCATAGGAATGGAAAGCTTCTTTTCAAATTCCATGTTCATAAGGCAAGTCCTCAAATATACTAATATACATTTATTCTCTGCGGGATATGATAACACGATTATACGGGGTAAAACAAGAAAAAGATAAAGTGGGCCTACTGTATTTTTCCAACATAAAATCCCCGGAAACTTCCGTTTCCGGGGATTTAGATCACTTAGCAAAATCCGTTACTCTCGATTCGCGGATCACATTTACCTTAACCATGCCGGGATATTCCATCTCATCCTCGATCTTTTTGGCGATATCACGCGCTAAGATCACCATGTCGGCATCGTTGACGGTTTCGGGAACTACCATTACGCGAACTTCCCTGCCTGCCTGAATAGCAAAAGATTTGTCAACACCCTTGAAGCTGTTGGAAATGTCTTCAAGCTGTTTAAGTCTTGTCGTATAAGTCTCGAGCGTATCACGTCTTGCACCGGGACGTGCTGCCGAAATAGCATCCGCAGCCTGAACAATGACTGCAATAAGGCTCTGGGGTTCAACATCACCGTGGTGTGCCTCAACAGCATTGATAACGATAGCGGATTCTTTGTATTTCTTACACAGTTCAACACCCAGCTGAATGTGTGAACCTTCCATATCGTGGTCAACGGCTTTACCGATATCGTGTAAAAGACCTGCACGCTTGGCGATACGGACATCCAGTCCTATCTCCGAAGCTAAAAGTCCGGATAACTGAGCCACTTCAATGGAATGTTTAAGAGCATTCTGCCCATAACTGGTACGGAAACGCATTTTACCCAAAAGTCTTACAAGTTCGGGATGTATGCCGTGAACGCCGACCTCAAGGAGTGCTGCTTCGCCTTCCTCTTTGATCATTGTCTCAACTTCTTTTTGCGCTTTCTCAACCATTTCTTCGATGCGGGCGGGATGGATACGTCCGTCCACAACGAGTTTTTCAAGTGCGATCCTTGCTACTTCCCTTCTGATCGGATCGAATCCGGAAAGAATGACTGCTTCGGGTGTATCGTCTATTATAAGATCAACACCGGTCATCGTCTCAAGAGTTCTGATGTTTCGTCCCTCACGTCCGATGATCCTTCCTTTCATCTCATCATTGGGAAGCTGTACAACAGATACCGTAGTCTCGGATACATGATCGGCTGCACATTTCTGAATAGCCGTAACTATGTATTCACGCGCCTTCTTATCTGCTTCTTCCTTGGCCCTTTGCTCCATATCCTTAATGAGCTTGGCCTCTTCCAACTTTACTTCATCTTGAACAATACTTAAAAGGTGCTCTTTTGCCTGTTCAGAGGACAGACCTGAAATTCTTTCAAGTTCCTGTACTCGCTCTTCATTCAATTTGGCGATAGCTTCTTTCTGCTTGGCCAAATTTTCCTCTCTTGCAGCAAGGCTTGTTTCTTTTCTCTCTATCGCTTCCGTCTTGCGGTCGATGTTCTCTTCCTTTTGCTGAATCCTGCGTTCATTACGCTGCATTTCTGCACGGCGTTCCTTGATCTCCTTGTCGAGCTCATTCTTGCTGCGAATGGACTCTTCCTTGATCTCAAGCATACTTTCACGTTTCTTGGCTTCGGCTTCTTTTAAAGCATCATCGATTATCTTACGTGCGTCCGCTTCGGCATTGCCAATCTTGGTGTTGGCAGCCTTGGTGATGCGGTCTTTGGTAACAAAAGATGTTACCGGAACAGAAACAATAAAGAGGACGATTGCTGCAATGGCAATGATCTGCCACATACAGGTGTACCTCCTTATTTAGTTTATTGCCAAAATATCAATATAGAATGCATAAACATCCTAATATACATTTTTACAACAGATTAATTTTAAGCAAATTGCAATAGTATGTCAAGGATTAATTATGTAAACATCAGACGTTTCCGAGCCCGTCCATGATATGCCTGACTTTATCGATATCGAAGCCCCTTCTGTAAAAATATGCAAGGATCTTCTGCTTGTCCTGATAATCCATCGAGGGATCGTACCCCTTTTTGACAAGAGTCTTTTTGATGAGATCTTCTTCGATCGCCGCAGTACCGGTCTCATTGTATTCTTCGCGTTCAATCCCGAGCTGTGCATATGCTTCGTCGGTAAGCCCTGTACCTATCCCCTTTGATAAAAGTTTACGGGTGATCTCGTTACGCGAAAGCCTGCTTTCCCTTTCTTCGATATACATTTTGGCATATCTTAGATCGTCCACATAGTTAAAAGAAACAACATAATCGATCGTATCGTTTACTATGCTCTCGGGATATCCGCCGTCAAGAAGTTTTCTCTTCAGATTGTAGGTTGTGTAACTGCGCTCTTTTAAAAGATTCATGGCACGCATCTTACACCGCTTCGGGAGTATTCCCTTAACGATCTTATTGTAAGCATCCTCCGAAAGTTCGGAGCCTTCACGTATCTTTAAAGTGCGTATCTCACTTTTATAGAGCACAAAGGATTCCTCTGTGTCCAGAAGAACCCTTTGCCTTTGTTTGGTGATGTCTGTTATTGAAACGACTGTCATACTCCCTCTTTCAGGCCGTATTTTTCACGTACCTGCTTGTCGATCTTGGCCAGTATATCAGGGTTGTCCTTGAGATACTGACGTGCGTTCTCCCTACCCTGGCCTATCTTGTTGCCTTCATAGGCAAACCATGCTCCGCTCTTGTTGATAATGTCACAGCCTACCGCAAGATCGAGAACGTCGCCCGCATAGGAGATTCCCTCGCCGAACATGATATCAAATTCAGCCTCCTTGAAAGGCGGTGCGATCTTATTTTTAACTATCTTAACACGGGTACGGTTACCCATTACTTCACCGTTCTGTTTAAGTGATTCGATACGCCTTACATCCATACGTACAGATGCGTAGAATTTAAGTGCACGTCCGCCCGTAGTTGTCTCGGGATTGCCGAACATAACACCGAGTTTTTCTCTTAACTGGTTGATGAAAACTACTGTACAGTTTGACTTGCTGATGACTGCCGTGAGCTTACGTAAAGCCTGGGACATAAGTCTTGCCTGAAGACCCATATGGGAATCTCCCATTTCTCCGTCTATCTCAGCCTTGGGAACCAGTGCCGCAACAGAGTCGACTACCACTATATCAACCGCACCGGAACGAACCATCGTCTCGGTTATCTCAAGTGCCTGCTCACCGTTATCGGGCTGTGAAATATAGAGATTGTTGATATCAACGCCTATATTGGCCGCATATACCGGATCGAGCGCATGCTCGGCATCGATGAATCCCGCTATTCCTCCGCGCTTCTGGACTTCTGCGATCATGTGAAGCGTTACGGTTGTCTTACCGCTGGATTCAGGACCGTATATCTCAATTATCCTTCCCTTGGGAATACCGCCGAGACCGAGTGCAAGGTCAAGGCTTAACGACCCCGTGGGTATGGTTTCAACATTCATCTGAGTGGCGGGATCTCCCAGTCTCATGACAGCTCCCTTGCCATACTGTTTTTCAATCTGCCCCAATGCAGCCTCCAGGGCTTTTTTCTTCTCGTCAAGTTCCATTTACTTCCTCCATAAATTAAAAAGCATTTGTTTGGAAAGCATCCATTACAGGTCTGTGTGCAATGGAACAAATGTTCTATTGCAAAGATAAAACATTTGTTTGCTTTTGTCAAGTTGTTTGATAAAAAAACTCATTTTTTCTCTGACTGTATAAACTGTAACACAGTCTAAGTCCCGTTTATGTCCCTTGGGTGGATTAAAACCGATGCGCAGTAATACGCCAAGAATATTTTCGAAATAAAAAAGTGTCTTACTTATCTAACTTTACAGATAAGTAAGACACATGTCAACTTTTACATCAATAGCTTTTTACGTATTGCGAATAATCGGTAAAAGTACAAGTACTCCAGCCCGTATATGCATCGCGGTTTACGCCGACTTCCAGTCCCAGCGGAGTATAGAACCATACTATCTCATCGTCGCCGGTAAGTATGTCTTTTAAATCCGCATCGGTATGATAATCGACCGGTGAACCGTTCTGGGTAAGGCATCTTTCCTTGAACGTCTCGTAAAAATCACCCGAAAAATCGAAGCAGTCGGTTGCTTTTAACTCAAATCCCGTCTCAAGGTCGAAATTGACCGAGCGAAGGAAAGTGTTGTACGTAAAGGAATCCGTTCCGTTCGTGGCATAAGATGACGCATAAAAAGCAAGACTTATCACTTCGTCGTCCATATATGTAACATAGACTCTGTCGACCGCGTCAACGGTGTATGAATCGTTGATCTGCCAGAGTGTTGTCTCCGCCATCGTAAATGTCTCAAGCGTCATTTCATAAATACGTCTGTTGATCTCATCCTCGTTCTTAAGACCTGTATCGGAGAGCTGATAATAGTTCGAGGAAGCCACGATACCGTGAGGATAAATATATCCGCCGTCGTCAAGATGCCCGTCGGTATTGTCGTATTCCCATGTATATTCCGAGATCTTGTAGCTTACCGAAGTGTCTATATAAGTATCAAAATCATAATAATTCGGATCCGAATTGTCATACGGATCGTCTTTAAGACGGTTCGGGCCGTCCTTTTCAAGAATGTCGTAATCCGAATAAGCGTAATATTCAAGCGAATAACCTAAATTTCCGTGTCTTGTATCCATATCGGCAGATATGGTCGGATCAAGCGAAAACGAATAGGAAAACGTACTGCTGTGTGAAGCGGACGTGTTTGAATATATCCATGCAAGACCGCGTTGTGAATATTTGTATATAAATATGACAAGCGCTAAAGTAAGCAGTAATATTCCCGAAGCTACGGCGACTATGATCGCAGCGATCTTACCGGCGCTCGCCTTGGGCTTGGCAGCTCTGCCGGGATAATAGGACTGCATCTGCTGAGGCTGGTAAGCATACTGCGTGGCATACCCAAGATCTACCGGCTGAGACTGAAGATCCTGACGCTGCACAAACTGTGCGCCCTGAGGCTGCGGCTGCATCTGCTGTTGCTGCGGCTGCGGCTGTACGGGTGCCTGCTGCGGAACCGTCTGCTGCTGTTGCATCTGTGGTTGCTGTTGCAACGGCGGCTGCGGCTGTGGTTGAGGCTGAGCCGGCATATACTGATAATTCGGCGGCTGATATTGTGCATTCGGCTGGACCGGCTGCGCGGGTATCTGCTGCTGAACCGGCGGCTGATACTGTGCATTCGGCTGGACCGGCTGCGCGGGTATCTGCTGCTGAACCG
>CACYCC010000251.1 GCA_902772805.1 uncultured Lachnospiraceae bacterium
AGGATGTTAGTCGGTAACGGCGGATTCAACGCATATCTCGGCACCAACGACGCGCGTATAGTCGAAGCCAAGGCCAAAGAAGGCGATGAGACTGCAATAAAGGTATTCAAGGCATTCCATCACCAGGTTGCCAAGGATATAGGCGCAATGTCTACCGTGCTTGAAGGCAAGGTGGATCAGATCATCTTAACCGGCGGTATTGCATATGGCAAGACCACTTGTGATGCATTAAAAGCAAAAGTTGAATGGATCGCTCCCGTAACCGTATATCCCGGAGAGGATGAACTTCTGGCACTCTGCCAGGGCGGACTTCGTGTTATCACGGGCGAAGAAAAGGCGATGGAGTATTAGAAAATATGAAGGTAATTGATAAGATCTTCGGAACACACAGCGAGCGTGAGATCAAGCGTATCATGCCGCTTGTGGAGCAGATAGAGGCATTAAGACCCGAGATGATGGCTTTGAGCGACGATGAACTAAAGGCCAAAACTCCCGAGTTTAAGAAGCGTTTAAGCGATGGCGCCAAGTTGGACGACCTGCTGGTAGAGGCCTTTGCGGTTGCAAGAGAGGCTACCAGACGTGTTATCGGAACCGAGCACTACAGAGTTCAGATCATAGGCGGTATCGTGCTTCACCAGTGCCGTATAGCCGAGATGAAGACAGGTGAAGGTAAGACACAGACCGATATCCTGCCCGTATATTTAAATGCTCTTGAAGGCAAGGGCGTGCACGTGGTAACGGTCAACGAATATCTGGCCAAGCGTGACGCCGACTGGATGGGCGAGGTTCACAGATTTTTAGGACTCACCGTAGGCGTATCGTTAAATGCACAGACTACTGCCGAGAAAAAGGAAGCATATGCGTGCGATATAACATATGTTACCAACAACGAACTCGGATTTGACTATCTTAGGGACAACATGGCGATATATGAAAAGGATCTCGTATTAAGGGATCTTCACTATGCCATCATCGACGAGGTCGACTCGATCCTTATCGATGAAGCCAGAACCCCTCTTATCATTTCCGGACAGGGCACCAAGTCAACAAGCGTATATTCGATGGCTGATATGCTGGCCAAGCAGTTACACCGTGGCGACGACCTCGAAGAGATCAGCAAGATGGATCTTTTGATGGGTGTTGAGCGCCAGGAGACCGGTGACTTCATAGTCAACGAAAAGGATAAGGTAGTAACCCTTACCGAGCACGGTGTCAAGGAAGCCGAGAGTTTCTTCCACATCAATAACCTTGCGGATCCCGAAAATGTCGATATCCAGCATGCCATCATCACAGCCCTTAAAGCCAACAACTTAATGTTCAAGGACAAGGACTATATCATACAGGACGGTCAGGTAGTCATAATCGATGAATTTACCGGACGTATCATGCCGGGACGTCGTTACTCGGACGGTCTTCATCAGGCTATCGAGGCCAAAGAACACGTTGATATCAAGCGTGAGAGCAAAACTCTTGCCACGATCACTTTCCAGAACTTCTTCAACAAGTACGGCAAAAAGGCCGGCATGACCGGTACCGCACTTACAGAAGAACAGGAATTCAGGGATATCTACGGAATGGACGTTGTGGAAGTTCCCACCAACAAACCCATTGCCCGTATCGACCTTGATGATGCGGTATATGTTACAAGAGAAGAAAAGCTCGAAGCGATCGTTGACGATATAGTACAGACTCATGCGACCGGACAGCCCATACTGGTAGGTACCATCACCATCGAGGCATCCGAGGAGTTAAGCAGGATACTTAAAAAGAAAGGTATCCCTCACACAGTCCTGAACGCGAAGTTCCATGAAATGGAAGCTGAGATAGTTGCTCAGGCAGGTCAGCACGGTGCGGTTACTATCGCCACCAACATGGCCGGTCGTGGTACCGATATCAAGCTTGACGATGAAGCAAGAGCAGCCGGCGGACTTAAGGTAATAGGTACCGAACGTCACGAATCAAGGCGTATAGACAATCAGCTGCGCGGTCGTTCCGGCCGTCAGGGAGACCCCGGTGTTTCCAAGTTCTATATTTCGCTTGAAGACGATCTTATGAGATTGTTTGGTTCGGATAAGACCAAGGCGATGTTCAGAAACCTCGGACTGGAACATGGTCAGGAGATCCAGCATTCCATGATCTCAAGAGCCATCGAGAAGGCCCAGAAAAGAATAGAATCACGTAACTTCGAGACCCGTAAGCGACTCCTTGAGTACGATGAGGTCATGAACGAACAGCGTGAGATCATATATGCCGAGCGTAAGCGTGTTCTCGAAGGCGAAAGCATGAGAGACGTTGTTTACAAGATGATCACGGATCTTATCGAAAGGTCTGTGGATCAGGTTATCGGCGAAGATCAGAAACCCGAAGACTGGAATTTTGCTGAGTTAAACCAGCTCCTTCTTACGTTTATCCCCATTGAGCCGGTTACCAAAGACCGCATCCATGCAAAACGTAAAAATGAGCTTTTACAGCAGTTAAAGGAAGAAGCTGTCAAATTATACGAGGCAAAAGAAGCTGAGTTCCCTCAGCCCGAGATCATGCGTGAGATCGAGCGTATCATCCTTTTAAAGGCTATCGACTCAAAGTGGATGATGCATATCGACGATATGATGCAGCTTCGTGACGGTATCGGTCTTGTGGCTTATGCACAGAAGGATCCCGTACAGGAATACAAATCGACTGCTTTTGACATGTTTGAAGACATGACCGAAAGCATCAAAGAACAGACCGTTACGCTCATTACCCGTGTTCACGTGGGTAACTCGATCGAGCGTGAGCAGGCCGCCAAGGTTACGGGTACCAACAAGGACGATACACTTTCCAAGGAACCCACCAAGAGGACCGAGAGCAAGATTTATCCCAACGATCCCTGTCCGTGCGGTTCGGGCAAGAAATACAAACAGTGCTGCGGCAGAAAATAGTTTATTTCCGGGCGGGTATCGCTTACCCGCCCGTTTTGTAAGGAGTTAGGCGTGTTAATACTTGACAATATCAAAAACGAGATACTGACATATCAAAAACCCCTTGAAGAGATGGAAGAATCTCTCGGACTTCCCGCCAAAGAAAAGCGTATAGAAGAGCTTGAGATGGAAATGGAAGCACCCGGATTCTGGGACAATCCCGACAGATCCAATAAGCTTATGAAAGAGTTAAAGGACCTTAAGGGGTTAAAAGAAACCTATGAAGGCCTTAAGACTCAGCTTGATGATATTCTGATGCTCATAGAAATGGGTGAGGAGGAGACCGATCCTTCTTATCCCGATGAAGTCAAGGCTGAGATGGATGATTTTGTTGCCAAATACGAGGATTTAAGGATATCCAATCTCTTAACGGGCGAATATGACAAATGTAATGCGATATTAAGGCTCAATGCGGGCGCAGGCGGGACCGAGTCCTGCGACTGGTGTCAGATGCTTTACAGAATGTATCTTAAATGGGCGGACCGCAAGGGCTTTTCGGTCGAGGAACTCGATTCACTCGAGGGTGATGAAGCAGGTATTAAGTCCGTAACTTTCCAGATAAACGGCCTTAACGCTTACGGCTACATGAAGTCCGAGAAGGGCGTTCACAGACTCGTCAGGATCTCGCCCTTCAATGCACAGGGTAAGAGACAGACTTCTTTTGTATCGCTTGATGTTATGCCTGATATCGAAGAAGATCTTGATATCGATATTCCCGAAGAGGATATGAGGATAGATGTGTTCCGCTCAAGCGGTGCAGGCGGACAGAAGGTCAACAAGACTTCATCTGCCATCCGTATCACTCACCTTCCGACAGGTATCGTGGTACAGTGCCAGAACGAACGAAGCCAGTATCAGAACAAAGACAAGGCTATGCAGATGTTAAAGGCCAAGTTATATCTTCTCAAAAAAGAAGCGAATGCCGAAAAACTGTCCGACATTCGCGGTGAGATCAAAGAGATCGCGTGGGGATCGCAGATCCGTTCATATTTCCTGCAGCCCTATACCATGGTCAAGGATACGCGTACAAACGCCGAGAACGCCAATGCGGGCGCTGTGCTTGACGGAGATATAGATCTTTTTATAAACGAATATCTAAAGTGGGTGAACCGGAAGGATTCTGAGTAGGCCCCTGATCGGAAGGCGCGGGGCGTTCGGGATCGTATGCTTCTTCGCTTGTTGCGTCAAGGTAGAAATCGGCCAGCAACGCATTAAAGAAAGGCATAAACCACAGTATTCCGACGCCGCATGCCAGAAACGAAACGATAAATAAAGGAATTGCACGAAGGTAGACCAATGTGAGTCTGCCTTTTTTCTTTTTCATGAGCATCAGTGATTCCGATAAGATCGCGGGAACGGACCAGTCGGGATGATCGGAAAGTATGTAATATGAAAGGCCAAAGTAGAGGCCGGCAAGGAACAACAGTAAAAGCTGGAGTCCCAGTATTGCCGTATTGGCCCAAAACATATATTCCACGGGGATAAAGATCACATTGAAATGTATGAGTATCGAAGGGATAAGGGCGAGGAAAGAAACCACGGTGAAAACGGATCTTATCAGTATGGTCTTATCTATGAGCCCCTTAAAACCGCTGAAGATATCGGAAATACCCGCAACTTTGCCACGGGCGATGTTTAAATAAAAAACATTCTGCCCGTATGAAACAACACCGAGCAACAGATCGACGATTATAGTGATCAAAAGATTTGTAAGATACCCGGTGGCGGTTGAAGTTATGGTATTTGCACTTGTCAAAAATGAGAGCAGCACATTTATCAGTGAGATCGTAACGGTCACGAAAATGGCGACCGAATACTTACCGATGAGCTGCCCTCTTGCAAGTGCATAGAGTTCTGATATGCTTTTCTTTTTATACCCCTCGTTCATGGTACCGTTAAACCCCTAAATCCACATTTTTGCCGTTATATGCATCGGCGTTGGCAAAGTTTATACCCTTGCCGTAAGCACTTTCGTCATTACTGTATTTGATCTTGGTCGTAGTTGTGCCGCCCGATACATAAGTACGTCCGCATTCGGGACAGATACCCGTATGGATAGCCACGACCGCACTTAAGACCTTACCGTTCTTTTGCGCTGCTTTGGTGTAGGCATTGGCAACGTGCTCCTGCTCGTGGGCACGTACTCTGGCACCTGCGGATTTTGGATCTATATGCGACGGAGTCTGGAATGATACATCGCTTTCATCGGAACCGTCGACATATTTGCGGTGTTTGCATGTCTCACATTCGGCCGGCGAAGAACGTCTGCCGGGACTTTTACGCGTGGTCTCGCCCGGATTTTCGACTATCGGAGGCTTTTCTTCGGTGGTCGGAACCGTGATAGGCGCAGGCTGTCCGTGATTTAAGTTGGCGTAATCGTTGTTAACGAGGTTGGACAGAGGTCCTATTATGGGAGATGCCATCATTCACTCCTTCCTGCGAAAAACTCATCCATCATTTCGCTGATCGATTTGCCGTATTCCTGTTCGTACATATCACCGTACAGTTTTTCGGCGGTTTCGGCAACATTCTGCCTGTATTCGGGATTGTTCTTAAGTGTCAGCAATACGCTCGCAAATATAAATACAGAAAAAACGATCGCAATAAGGCCCGTAACAATGGCCATTTTTGAATCTCTGTTATATCCGGTATCCGAGCCTCTTGATAAAACTCCGAAAAGGATAGCAAAGCTTGCCAGTCCCAGCGCAAGATAGGGGGCTGAGATAAACACGAGTGCACAGACAACGGAAGCGATCCCGAAGGCTTTGGCACGCTGTCTTAATCTTATCTTTGCAAATCTGTATTCCGGATACATAAGTCTCTTTCCTGCCCGCAGGGGCATTTATGTTGATGCTGGTATTTTACTACATTTTGCGGAATGTTTCCATATCAATACACACATCCAAGCCAATGCTTGCGGTA